>NZ_JAALEH010000006.1:0-154522 GCF_011058195.1 Rhodococcus sp. 14C212
GTCGTCGTCGCTGCGGCCGCGGCCGAGCCCGGACAGGCCGGGCCGGCGCGTCGCCCCGACGGCCTCGACCGCGACGGCGTCGACGATCAGCGGCCGGTCCATGAGGAAGGAGTAGGTGCGCCGGTGCACGGCCTCGAACTCCGCGGTCATCGTCGCCGGGTCGGCGAGCGCGACGGGCACGGACGTGTCGGTGCCGTCGTAGCGCAGGTGCGCCCGGAAGGCCACGTCGATGCGTTCGATGGGCACGTCCTCGTCGAGCAGTTCCGCGCGCGCCGCGGCCTCGAGTTCGGCGGCGACGTCGCGCAGCCGCGGCATCGCTTCGGCGTCGAGTTCGACGACGACGGACTGCTCGCGCATCGCGGTGGTGTCCGCGAGACCCATGCCGAGCGCGGACAGGACACCGGCCAGCGGCGGCACGAGGACGGTCTGGATGCCGAGCGAGTCGGCCACCGCGCAGGCGTGCTGCCCGCCGGCGCCGCCGAAGGTCGTCAACGCGTACTCGGTGACGTCGTGTCCCTTCTGCACCGAGATGCGTTTGACGGCGTTGGCCATGTTCGCGACCGCGATCTGCAGGAAGCCGGCGGCGACCTCCTCGGGGCTGCGGTCGTCGCCGGTCGCCTCGCGGATCTCGGCGGCCAGGGCAGCGAACCGGGCCCGCACCGTCTCGTCGTCCAGCGGTTCGTCGCCGCCGGGACCGAACACGTGCGGGAAGTGCGCGGGCTGCACGCGGCCGAGCATGACGTTGGCGTCGGTGACGGTGAGCGGCCCGCCGCCGCGGTAGCAGGCCGGGCCGGGGTCGGCGCCGGCGGAATCGGGCCCCACCCGGTACCGGCTGCCGTCGAAGTGCAGGATCGAGCCGCCGCCGGCGGCGACGGTGTGGATGTCCATCATGGGGGCACGCAACCGCACCCCGGCGACGACGGTGTGGAAGACGCGCTCGTATTCCCCGGCGAAGTGCGACACGTCCGTCGACGTGCCGCCCATGTCGAACCCGATCACCTTGTCGAAACCGGCCAGCGCCGACATCCGGCTCATGCCGACGATGCCCCCGGCCGGACCGGAGAGGATCGCGTCCTTGCCGCGGAAGTGCATCGCCTCGGTGAGCCCGCCGTTGGACTGCATGAACATCAGCCGCACGCCCGGCAGTTCCGCGGCCACGCGGTCCACGTAGTGGCGGAGCACGGGCGAGAGATACGCGTCGACGACGGTGGTGTCGCCGCGCGGCACGAGTTTCATCAGCGGGCTGGCGACCGCGGACAGCGAGATCTGCCCGAAGCCGAGGCGCTCGGCGAGCTCACCGATCGCGTGCTCGTGCTGCGGATACAGGTGGCTGTGCATGCACACCACGGCGACGGAGTCGATGCCGTCGTCGCGTACCTGCCTCAGGTCCCGTTCGAGCCGGTCCAGGTCGGGGGCACGCAGCACCGTGCCGTCGGCCCGGATGCGTTCGTCGACCTCGATCACCCGCTCGTACAGCAGCTCGGGCAGCACGATGTTGCGCTCGAAGATCCGCGGCCGGTTCTGGTAGCCGATGCGCAGCGCGTCGCGGAAACCGGCGGTGATCACCAGGGCGGTCCGGTCGCCCTTGCGCTCGAGCAGCGCGTTGGTCGCGACGGTGGTGCCCATGCGTACCTGCTCGACGAGGTCGGCGGTGACGGGTTCGCCGGCGGGCACCCCGAGCAGCTCCCGGATCCCGGCGACGGCCGCGTCCCGGTACCGGGACGGGTTCTCCGACAACAGCTTGTGGGTGACCAGGGCGCCGTCGGGCCGGCGGGCGACGACATCGGTGAAGGTGCCGCCGCGGTCCACCCAGAACTCCCAGCGCCCGGGTGTCCGGTCTCGTTCGCTCGCCTGCTCCGCTGTCGCCATGACAGCAGGTTAGCCACCGCGACCGGGACGGCCCAGACCGCCGCACCCGGACTCAGGCGGTGACGGCCGCGGCCCTGTCCGGGGCCGGCGCGGGCGCCCCGCGTCCGGTGCCGCGCCGGGCGCGGGCCGCGCCGATTCCCCGGCACGCGAGATAGATGACGAACGCGATCGCCGTGATGAACGCCGAGACCGGCACGCCGGGCGCGAGGGCGAGCAGGATCCCGCCGACCGCGGAGACCTCCGCGAAGATCACGGCCAGCACCGTCGCGGCGAGCGGCCCGCTCGCCACGCGCGCGGCTGCGGCGGCCGGGGTGATGAGCAGCGCCATCACCAGCAGGGCACCGACGATCTGCACGCCGAGGGCGGCGGTGATTCCGACCAGCACGGCGAAGACGATGGACAGTGCCCGCACCGGCACCCCGCGCGCGGCGGCGACCTCGGGGTCGGTGCTGGCGAACAGCAGCGGGCGGTAGATGAACAGCATGGTGCCGATGACGCCGACGGCGCAGGCGGCGAGCAGCGCGATGCCCGTGCCGCCCGGCGCGACGATCTGGCCGGTGAGAAGGGAGAACGCGGCGCCGGTGCGGCCGTCGTAGGCCCACAGCAACAGCACGGCCAGACCGAGCCCGAATGCCATGACGACACCGATGACGGAGTCGCGTTCCCGGGCGCGGGTGCCGAGGACACCGAAGAGGACGGCCGCCACCACGGCCCCGAACACGGCGCCGAGCCCGACGGAGACGCCGACGATCAGGGCCGCGGCGGCGCCGGTGAGCGAGAGCTCGGAGGTGCCGTGCACGGAGAATGCCATCTGACGGCTGATCACCAGCGGCCCGATCACGCCCGCGAGCAGGCCGAGGATCGCGCCGGCGAGCAGGGCCTGCTGCACGAAGTCGTACTGGAGCAGGTCGACGGTGGCCTGCACGTCGAACATCCGGCCCATCGCGTCGGTGAATTTGCTGCTCAATGCTGATCCTCGTGATGGTCGTGGTGGACACCCTCACCCGGGCGCAGCCCGCCGGCGCTGCCGAGCGCGTCGATGGCGTCGCCGGTGCCGACGACGACGAGCCGGCCCCGGATCTCGAGGACCTCGACGTCGGTGCGGTACAGCTCGGAGAGCATCTCGGAGGTCATCACCTCGGCGGGGGTGCCGATGCGGAACTGCCCGTCGACGAGATACAGCACCCGGTCCACCAGGGGCAGGATCGGGTTGATCTCATGGGTGACGAACAGGACGGCGGTGCCGTGTTCGCGGCGGCGGCGATCGATGAGGGACGACACGAGGTGCTGGTTGGCCAGGTCGAGGCTGAGCAGCGGTTCGTCGCAGAGCATGACCCGCGGGTCGCCGACGAGGGCCTGCGCGATGCGCAGCCGCTGCTGTTCGCCGCCGGAGAGGGAGCCGATCGGGGCGTTCGCGTAGGTTTCGGCGCCGACCTGCCGGATCGCGGCGTCGACGGCGCTGCGGCGGGTCTTCCAGTAGCGCAGGCCGGTGCCCCAGCGATGGCCGTCCACGCCGAGCCCGACGAGGTCGCGGCCGCGCAGGGGCACGCCCTCGTCGAGCGACTTCTGCTGCGGCACGTAGCCGACGTGCGAGTTGCCCGTGCGGGCGGGCGCGCCGGCGATCGTCGCGGTGCCACCGCTGAGGGGTAGCTGACCGAGCAGGACCTTCAGCAGCGTCGACTTGCCCGCCCCGTTGGGGCCGAGCACCGCGACGAACTCGCCGGGCTCGACGGTGAGATCGAGGCCCCGCCACAGGACGCGGTCGCCGAAGGCCATGCGGGCGTCGCGGAGCTCGACCGCGGCAGTGCGGCCGGCGGGCGTCGCGGGTGCGTCCGGTGCCGCGGCGGTGCCGCCCGGGGTGACGTCGGCCGGTGTGGTCACGGGAGTGATGTCCTTGCCCTGCTCGAAGGGTCAGCGGGCGGCGTCGAGGGCGGCGGCGAGCGCCTCGGCCGTCTGCTTCTGCCACTGAATGTAGTCCACGCCCGCGGGCAGGGTCTCCGTAACTTCGACGACGGGGATACCCGCGGATTCGGCGGTCGCCCGCATGTCGCGGCTGACCTTGTCCTCGGTCTGCGGGTTGTGGAGCAGGATCCGCACCTGCTTGTCGAGGAGCAGCTGCCGGGTCGCGGCGATCGCGGCGGGCGACGGGTCGGTGCCGTTCTCGACGGCGTTGGTGAAGTCGGCGGGCGTCCGGTCCTCGAGCTTCGCGGACGTGACGAGGTAGTAGCCGATGGATTCGGTCTGCGCGACGGGGGTGTTCGCATGCGCGGCGGCGATCTCGGCGGTCACGTCGGTGACCTCGTGCAGCTGCGAGTGGAAGGCCTCGGCGTTGGCGCGGTAGGTGTCGGCCCCGGCCGGATCCAGTTCGGCCAGACGGTCGGCGACGGTGTGCGCAACGGCGTCCGCGGCGGCCAGGTCGTACCAGACGTGCTCGTTGATGCCGCTGTGGTCGTGCCCGGCGTGCGCGTCGCCCTCCTCACCCTCGTGGGTCTCACCCTCGTGGGTGTCGCCCTCGGGTGCGGTGCCGGCCGAGTGGTCGTGGCCGTCCTCGAGGTCGCTTCCGGTGCCGGACTCGAACAGCGCGAGGGCGTCGACCGTGGCGGTGTCGGTTCCGGTGGACTCGAGGATGTCGTCGACGAACTGGTCGTAGCCGCCACCGTTGTAGACGACGAGGGTGGCGTCGCTGACGGCGGCGGCGTCGGCGGGGCTGGCCTCGTACGAGTGCGGGTCGGCGGACGGCTCGGTGATCAGCGACTGCACCTGGGCGCGGTCCCCGGCGACGGCCTGCGCGACCGCGCCCCACACGTTGGTGGAGGCGACGATGCGGATCTCACCGGCGTCGGTGCCCGCCCCGCCCCCCGAGTCGCTGCCGCAGGCGGCGAGGGTGAGCGCGGCGGCGCAGGTCAAGCCCACGGTCGCGGTGGCGGCGCGCATTCGGCGGGGCAGTCGCACTGTTCCATCTCCTGTGATCACGGTCGGCCGGACGGCCGGGGATGTGCGCGGTTCCCACCTTATTGGAAACCGTTACCGTTCCACTTTAGCGGATGTCCGGATCGGCGCCCATCCGGCCCGATTCGTCGGGACGGCGCGGACCCGCTACCGTCCGTTCATGCCCAGGTCTCGTCAGCCGCGTCCCCAGGCCACCCTGGCGTCGATCGCTGCCGAGCTGAAGATCTCCCGCACCACCGTCTCCAACGCCTACAACCGGCCGGACCAGCTGTCCGCCGAGCTTCGCGAGCAGATCCTCGAGGTCGCCAAGCGTCGCGGCTACGCCGGTCCGGACCCGATGGCCCGTTCCCTGCGCACCCGCAGGGCCGGGGCCGTGGGCGTGCTGCTCACCGAGGCGCTGAGCTACTCGTTCCGGGACCCGGCCGCGATGAGCTTCCTGTCCGGCCTCTCCGAATCCTGCGAGGCCGCCGGCGAGGGCCTTCTGCTCATCCCCGCCGGACCGGAACGCGACGAGGAGGAGGCGGCTCAGGTCGTGCACGGCGCCGCGGTCGACGGCTTCGTCGTCTACTCGGTTCCGTCCGACGATCTGTATCTCGCCGCCGTCCTCGAGCGGAACCTGCCCCTGGTGGTGTGCGACCAGCCCCGCGGTATCGCGAGCGCGCCCCTGGTCGGCATCGACGACCGAGGCGCGATGCGCAGGCTCGCCGAGCACCTCATCGCCCTCGGCCACCGCCGGATCGGGGTGCTGTGCATGCGACTCGGCCGCGACCGGCACGACGGTGTCGTCGATCCCACCCGCTTCGAGTCCGACCGCTTCCACGTCCAGCACGAGCGGATCCTCGGGGTGCAGGAGGCCCTGCGCGCGGCCGGCCTCGACCCCGCGAGCCTCACCGTCGTCGAGCGCTACGCGCACACCGCGGAGGACGGCGCGTCCGCCGCCGCGCAGGCGCTGGCGGCGAACCCGGCGATCACCGCCCTGATGTGCACCACCGATGTCCTCGCGCTCGGCGCGCTGGCGTGGGCACGCAGCACCGGCCTCGAGGTCCCCGGACGGCTGTCGATCACCGGCTTCGACGGGATCGGCGAGGCCCTGCGCGAGGGCGTGACCACCGTGCGCCAGCCCCAGGAGGAGAAGGGCCGGCGCACCGGTGCCCTGCTCATGGCCGCACCGTCACACTCCGGGGTCGCGACGGCGGAGACCCTTGCCACCGAACTGCTCATCGGCCAGACCACCGGCGTGCACGACGAGACGTCGATCTACGCCGAGTGATCGACGGCCGACAGCGTCCGATCCGCCGCCGGCGCCGCCGCCAGCAGCTGGGCGCACCGCAGCAGCCCGAGGTGGCTGTACGCCTGGGGATGGTTGCCGAGTGACCGCTCCGCCACCGGGTCGTACTCCTCGCTGAGCAGCCCTGTGGGCCCCGCCGCGTCGACGAGTTGGGCGAACAGTGCCTCCGCTTGCGGACGGGCACCGACGAGGAGGTATGCCTCCACCAGCCACGCCGCGCACAGGTGGAAGCCGCCCTCGGTTCCGGGCAGGCCGTCGTCGTGCAGGTAGCGGTACACCGTCGAACCGCTGCGCAGCTCCGCCTCCGTCGCGACGACCGTCGCGTGGAACCGCGGGTCGTCGGGGTCGATGAGCCCGGACAGGCCGATGAACAGCGTCGCCGCGTCGAGATCGGTGCCGTCGTAGGCCGCGGTGTAGGAGCAGACGTCCTCGTTCCAGCCCTTCTCCAGCACCTCCTCCGCGATCTCCGCGCGCAGGCCGGCCCAGTTGTCGCCGGCGGTGCGCCCGAACTTCTCGGCCAGCGTCAGCGCCCGGTCCACGGTCAGCCAGCCCATGACCTTCGAGTACACGTGGTGGCGCGGGTTGTCGCGGATCTCCCAGATACCGTGGTCGGGCTCGAACCAGCGGCATTCCACGGCGGTGACCATGGCGCACACCAGCTCCCAGTCCCGGTCGGTGAGGGCCTCATCGTGCGGGACGCCACGCTCCTCGCGGCGGTGCGCCAGCGCCGAGATCAGGTCCACGATCGGGCCGAACACGTCGAGCTGGACCTGCTGGCTCGCGGCGTTGCCGACCCGGACGGGCCGGGAGCCGGCGTAGCCGGGCAGCGTGTCGATGACCGCCTCGGGCGGCAGCGCGCCCCCGGCCAGCGTGTACAGCGGGTGCAGGCGCTCGGGGCCCGGCACGGTGTCGAGCACCCGGTGCACCCAGTCCAGATAGGCGTCCGCCTCGGCGACCGACCCGACGCTCACCAGGGCATGCGCGGTCAGGGCGGCGTCGCGGAGCCAGCAGTAGCGGTAGTCCCAGTTGCGGACGCCGCCGATCTCCTCGGGCAGCGACGTGGTCGCGGCCGCCATGATGGATCCCGTGGGTGCGTGCACGAGGCCGCGCAGGGTCAGCGCCGACCGCTTCATCAGGTCCCGCTTGAGCGGCGGCAGGTCCAGGCCCGCCGCCCACTTCCACCAGTACTCCTCCGCGGACGCGCGCCGCTGCACCTCGGCGACGGGGTGCGGGCCGATATCATCGGTGCCGCAACGGAATTCGAGGATGATGTCGCCGTCGGACGGATCGACGACGGCGTGCGCGGTCTGATGGGCGCCGTCCGTGGTGATGTTCCACTCGACGCCGGGGGAGCGCAGGACGTACGGCTCGTTGAATCCGAGCACCCGCAGGCCGTCGGCCACGGGCTCGAGCCCGACCTGGCCCTGTCCGAACTCGGGGCGCGGGGCGAACGTGACCACCGCCTTGGCCTTGCCGGTGATGACCCGGGTCAGGTCGGTGCGGCCCGGTTCGACGTCGTGCGGAAGGTAGTCGATCACCGCGAGGCTCGCCCAGCGGGTCACCACCGTCATGGTGCCGTCGATGTAGCGCTGGCTCAGGGGCAGGGCCTCCCGGCTCGGGCCGATGGTGAAGTGCCCGGCCGGTTCGCCGCCGAGCAGATGCGCGAACACCGCCGCGGAATCCGGCTCGGGGTGGCACAGCCACGTCACCGTTCCGTCCGGGGTCAGCAGGGCCTTCGTGCGCGGGCTCGCGAGCATCGTCAGCCGCTCGATCGGGCAGGCCTCCGCGCCCGAGAGCCACGTGCGGCGCTGGTCGAGCAGGAACGCCAGCGCGGTCGCGACGTCCTCGACCGTGCCGATCCGGTACTGCGCGGCGGTCTCGCCGTCCCCGATCTTGACACCCACGTCCGGGCCGTGGAGGGAGGCGAAGGCCTTCTCGTCCGTCACGTCGTCGCCGAAGAAGACCGCGGCGCTCGCCGATTCCTGGTGCCGGATGATGTCCAGCGCGTGGCCCTTGTCGGTGGGCACGACCGCCAGTTCGATGACGGCCTTGCCCTCGGTGACCTGCACACCCGGGTGCCGGGCGAGGTCGCCGCGGACCAGCGACAGTGCCTGCTCGGCGTCGGCCGGGTCGGCGTTGCGCACGTGCAGCGCGGCGCTCGCCGGCTTCGCCTCGACGTGCACGCCGTCGTAACGGGCGGCGATCGCCTCGAGTTCGGCGACGATGTCGCGCAGCAGCTGCCGGGCGTCGCTGTCGATGGCGTGGACGAAGCCGATGTCGAACTCCGAGCCGTGGCTACCGACGAGCTGCACCTCGGCGGGCAGGCGGGACAGGGCCGCGAGATCCTTCAGGGCGCGACCGGAGATCACGGCTGCGGCCGTGGACGGCAGGCCGGCGAGCGCGCGCAGGGCGCGGACCGACTCGGCGTTCGGGAACGCCTTGTCCGGATCCGAGACGATCGGCGCGACGGTCCCGTCGTAGTCGGAGGCTACGAGGAGCCGCGGGGTCCGCGCCAGCGCGACGAGGGCGCGGCGCAGGTCGATCGGGAGGTCTTGGGCGCTCACTCACTCAAAGGTAGGTGATCCGGCGCCCGGCGTCGTCTCCCCTGTCCGGTTCGGGACGTGTTTCCCGTTACAGTTCCGCGCCTCGCGGCGCAGGTCAGCCTTCCTGGACCGGAATCGAGGCCGGACGCTGCGAGCCGTCGCCGAGCAGCAGCTCGACGGTCAGCTCCAGCCGGCGCGCGACGTCGGTCGCGGACGAGCGCCGCGTCAGCCACGCCACGAGGTTCGAGAGCCACACGTCGCTGATGACGCGGGCGATCGCCAGTTCCTCCTCGGTGGGCTCGCCCTCGTTCATCGCGCGGGCGAACAGCCGGTCCATGAGCAGGCCGACCTGATCGACCTCGGCGGCGGCCGAGGCGTCGGCGAACATGAATGCCCGGGTCATGGCTTCGGTGAGCAGCGGGTCACGCTGCATCGCCTTCGTGATCAGGCTCAGGATCAGCTGCATCCGCTCGAGCGGCGTGTGGCCCGGCGGGATCTTGCCCTTGCCCTCGATGCGCGCGAACTCGCGGCCGAGGGCCGAGACGAGCAGGTGCACCTTCGAGGGGAAGTACCGGTACAGGGTGCCGACGGCCACGTCGGCCTTCTCGGCGACGGAGCGCATCTGCACGGCCTCGTACCCACCCTTGGAGGCGAGTGCCAGGGTGGCGTCGAGTATCCGCTTGCGCCGTTCCTTCTGGGCGTTGGAACTGAGATCGTCCTCGGTGAGGGCGGTCAGAGTTCCGCCGCCGGTGGAACGTGAGCGGGACGATGTCGTCATCGAGATGTCTTCCTCTGCCTTGACTCTGAACCGGCTGTCATATTAGAACACGTTCTAGGCATCGTGTCATTCCCGAAAGGCGGAAACCCGCTGTGAGCATTGCCACCACCGAGGAACAGCAGGCCGCGCAGGCCTCTGTGCAGGCCTGGGCGCGCGCCACAGCGCCGATCCAGAACCTACGCGAACGACCGGCGACCGTGTGGCGACCGGGGTGGGAATCGCTCGCCGAACTCGGAATCCTCGCCGTCGCCGTGCCCGAGGCCGCGGGCGGCGCCGGCGCCGGCGTCGTCGACCTGGCGACGATGCTCGAACAGGCTGCGCACCACCTCGCGACCGGCCCCGTCCTTCCCACCGCCCTGGCCGCACTCGTCTTCGGCCGCGCCGCCGGCACCGACGGCGCCAAGTGGACGGAACTCCTGGCCGAGGGCGCCCTGCCGACCGCCGTCGCATTGGACGGCGCGCTCACCGCGACGACGCGGGAGGGCGGGTACGACCTCGACGGCGACGCGGGCCCGGCGCTCGGCGGTGAGCCGGGCGTCGCGGTCCTGGTCCGCATCGGCACCGACGGCGGGACCGAACGCTGGGCGCTGCTCGAGGCCGACACCCCCGGACTGAGCCTCGAACCCCTCGACACCCTCGACAAGTCGCGGGCGCTCGCCCGCGTGCGGTTCGCCGGCGCCGCCGTCACCACCGACCGGGTCGTCTGCCTCCCGGCAGGCCAGGTGCGCGACCTCGCCGCCACGCTCGCCGCCGCCGAACTGGCCGGCGTCGCCGGCTGGGCCCTGGCCACGGCCGTGGAGTACGCCAAGATCCGCGAACAGTTCGGCAAGCCCATCGGCTCGTTCCAGGCGATCAAGCACCTGTGCGCCGAGATGCTCTGCCGCACCGAGAAGATCCGCGCGGCGGCCTGGGACGCCGCCGTGGCGGCCGACGCGGCTCCGCACGAACTGCCACTGGCCGCGTCCGTCGCGGCCGCCGTCGCCCTCGACGCCGCGGTGCAGAACGCCAAGGACGCCATCCAGGTGCTCGGTGGTATCGGCTTCACATGGGAGCACGACGCCCACCTGTACCTGCGCCGCGCCGTCGTCACCCGTCAGCTGCTCGGCGGCTCCACCGCCTGGCGGGCCCGGGTCGCCGGTCTCGCCCGTTCCGGCGCCCGCCGTCACCTCACCGTCGACCTGAGCGCCTTCGACGACGAACGCGCGGGCATCCGCGCCGAGATCGCGCAGCTCCTCGACCGGCCCGGACCGCAGCGGCGGGCCGCGCTCGCCGAGGCCGGATTCCTGGCCCCGCACTGGCCGCCGCCGTACGGCCGGGGCGCGCACGCCGCGCAGCAGATCCTCATCGAGGAGGAACTCGCGGCCGCCGGCGTGGACCGGCCCGATCTGGTGATCGGATGGTGGGCCGTGCCCACCATCCTCGAGCACGGCACCGCCGAGCAGATCGAACGCTTCGCCCTGCCGACCCTGCGCGGTGAGATCGTCTGGTGCCAGCTGTTCTCCGAGCCGGGCGCCGGATCCGACCTGGCGTCGCTGCGCACCACCGCGGAGAAGGTCGACGGGGGCTGGCGCCTGCAGGGGCAGAAGGTGTGGACGTCGCTGGCCCAGGAGGCCGACTGGGCGATCTGCCTGGCCCGCACCGACCGCGACGCCCCGAAGCACAAGGGCATCACCTACTTCCTCGTCGACATGAAGTCCGCGGGCATCGCCGTCTCGCCGCTTCGGGAGATCACCGGCGACGCGCTCTTCAACGAGGTGTTCCTCGACGGCGTGGTCGTCCCCGACGAGTGCGTCGTCGGCCCGCTCGGCGGCGGGTGGAAGCTCGCGCGCACCACGCTCGCCAACGAACGGGTCGCGATGAGCGGCGGATCGTCGCTGGGGAAGGCGGTCGAACAACTGCTGGAGCTGGTGGCACCCGGTGACCCGGTCGCCGAGGACCGGATCGGCGGGCTCGTCGCCGAGGCCACGGCCGGTTCGCTGCTCGAGTTGCGGACCACCCTGGCGCAGCTCGAGGGTCAGGACCCCGGCCCGGCGTCGAGCGTGCGCAAGCTGATCGGCGTGCGGCAGCGCCAGGACACCGCGGAGCTCGCGATGGATCTCGCCGGTGCGGCCGGCTGGGTCGAGGGGCCGCTGACGCGCGAGTTCCTCAATACGCGCTGCCTGACGATCGCCGGCGGCACCGAGCAGATCCTGCTCACCCTCGCGGCGGAGCGCCTGCTGGGCCTGCCGCGCGGCTGACGGGTGCTTCCGCCCGCCCTGTCGAGGTGATACAACTAGAACACGTTCTAATCGAAGGTGGAAACGTGGACTTCGCTCGTGACGACACGCAGGAGGCCGTGGCCCAGGTCGCCGTCGACCTGCTCGCCCGCGACCTCGGCCCGGACGAACTGTGGCGCGCCCTCGCCGACGCCGACCTGCTCTCCCTCGCCCTGCCCGCGCGGCTCGGCGGCGACGACCTCGGGATCGCCGAGGTCACCGCACTGCTGACCGAGATCGGGCGACGCGCCGCACCCGTCCCGGCCCTGGCCACCCTCGGCTTCGGTGTGCTGCCCGTCCGGACCCTCGCCACCGACGCGCAGCAGGACGAACTGCTCACGGGCGTCGCCGACGGTGCCGTCCTCACCGCCGCTCTCGCCGAGGTCGGCCGCGCCTTCCCGGCGTCCCCCGCCGCCACGGCGGTACCCGACGGGGAACGCCACGCCGTCACCGGGTACTTCGTCGGCGTGCCCTACGCGGCGACGTCGCGAAAGATCCTGGTGCCCACCGACACCGGGGTGATCGCCGTCGAGCCCACGGCGCCGGGCGTGACCCTGACCGAGAGCCCGTCGTCGGCCCACGCCCCCGAGTGCTCCGTGCGGCTCGAGTCCGCGCCGGGCCTGCTCCTCGGCGACGGGGCCGACCCGGCCGCCGACGTCGCCGTCCTGTACCGTCTCGCCCTCGCTGCCGTCGGCGCCTACTCGGACGGATTACTCTCGGGCGCAACGCAACTCACCGCTCGGCATGTGAGCACCCGGCACCAGTTCGGCAAGCCGCTCGCCACCTTCCAGGCGGTGGCCCAGCAGATCGCCGACGTCTACGTCACCTCCCGCACCCTGCACGTCGCCGCGCTCGCCGCGGCCTGGCGCGTCGCGCAGGACGCCCGCAGCGCCGCCGCGGACGACGACCTCGACGTCACGGCGTACTGGATCGCCACGGAGCTGCCGCCCGCCGTGCGTGTGCTGCACCACCTGCACGGCGGTCTCGGCGTGGACGAGACCTATCCGCTGCACCGCTATTCCTCGACCGCAAAGGATCTGGCGCGCCTGCTCGGCGGCGCCTCGTACCGACTCGACCTCGTGGGGGCCCGGTGTTCATCGATCTGACCGACGAGCAGCGCGCGCTGCAGGCGGAACTGCGACGGTACTTCGCGGACCTGATCTCCCCCGAGGAGGCCGCGATCATGCGCACCGAGCGCCACGGCCCCACCTACCGGGAAGTCGTGCGCCGGATGGGCAAGGACGGCCGGCTCGGCGTCGGCTGGCCCGTCGAATTCGGCGGCCGCGGCTTCGGTGAGGTCGAGCAGCAGATCTTCGTCAACGAGGCCGTGCGCGCCGACGTGCCGCTGCCCAGTGTCACCCTGCAGACGGTCGGGCCGACCCTGCAGGTCTACGGAACCGAGGAACAGAAGCGGAAGTTCCTGCCCGCCATCCTCGCCGGCGAGGTCCACTTCGCGATCGGCTACTCCGAGCCCGACGCCGGAACCGACCTCGCCGCGCTGCGCACCACGGCCGTGCGCGACGGTGACCACTACGTGGTGAACGGGCAGAAGATCTTCACCACCGGCGGCCACGACGCCGACTACATCTGGCTCGCGGTGCGCACCGGCAGCGCCGACTCGAGGCACCGCGGCATCTCGATCCTCATCGTCGACACCAAGGACCCCGGCTTCGGCTGGACGCCCATCATCACCTGCGACGGCGCGCACCACGTCAACGCCACGTACTACAGCGACGTGCGTGTCCCGGTCGAGATGCGCGTCGGCGAGGAGAACGAGGGCTGGAGGCTGATCACCACGCAGCTCAACCACGAACGCGTCATGCTCGGCCCCGCCGGCCGCGTGGGCGGACTCTACGACCGGGTGTTCGCCTGGGCCCGTTCCCGGGACCTGCTCGGCGAACCCGACGTGCGGCGCGGGCTCGGCGAGATCCACGCGACCTTCCGGCTCAACGAACTGCTCAACTGGCAGGTCGCCGCCAGCGAGTCCGAGGCGGTCGACATCGCGGACGCATCGGCCACCAAGGTGTTCGCCACCGAACGCATCCAGCGCGTCGGCCGGCTCGCCGAGGAGATCGTCGGCCGGTTCGGGGATCCCGGCGACCCGGAGACCGCGGACCTGCTGCGCTGGCTCGACATGCAGGTCAAGCGGAACCTGGTGATCACCTTCGGCGGCGGTGTCAACGAGGTGATGCGGGAGCTGATCGCGACGGCGGGCCTGGCCATGCCCCGGGTCCCGCGGTGAAGGAGGACGTGTCGATGAGCGCCGGCGTGCCGGACCCCCACGGCGAGATCCGCGCGGCCGCCGAACGCGTCCGCGCCGAGGGGCCGTCCAAGCCGCGTGCGGGCCGCGACCGGGTGAATCTGCCGCTGATCCGCAACTGGCTCGAGGCGATCGGCGACGAGAACCCGATCTACACAGACGAATCCGCCGCGATCGCGGCCGGGCACGGCGGCCTCGTCGCGCCACCCGCGATGGCGCAGGTGTGGACCATGCGGGGCCTCGGCGCCAAGCGCGAGGAGGACGATCCGCTCCGCCGGATGACGGAGATCCTCGACGAGGCGGGCTACACGTCGGTCGTCGCCACGAACTGCGATCAGGTCTACCACCGCTATCTGCGCCACGGCGAGGAGGTGACCATCGAGTCCACCCTCGAGGACCTCGCCGGACCCAAGAAGACCGGCCTCGGCGAGGGCTGGTTCTTCACCACCCGCAGCGTGTGGAAGGTCGGCGACGAGGTGGTCGCCGAAATGCTCTTCCGCATCCTCAAGTTCGCGCCGCCCACCCGCGGGACCGGCCGAATGTCACATTCCGGCGGTTCAACCGAACCGGTGTCACATTCGGCCCCCACGGTCCCGGCGGACCTCGACCCCACCCGCATGCTGCGGCCGTCGGCGTCGCAGGACACGCAGTTCTTCTGGGACGGTGTCACCGCGCACGAACTGCGGATCCAGCGGCGCCCCGACGGCACGCTGCAGCACCCGCCGGTGCCGGCGCTGTGGCTGGACAAGGGCGAGACGACCGAGTACGTCGTCGCGTCGGGCCGCGGCACCGTCTTCAGCTACGTGGTGCACCACGCGCCGAAGGTGCCCGGGCGGACGGTGCCGTTCGTCGTCGCCCTCGTCGAACTCGACGAAGGCGTCCGTATGCTCGGCGAACTGCGCGGGGTGGACCCCGGCGACGTACGCATCGGGATGCCGGTCGAGGCGATCTTTCTCGACTTCCCGGGCGACGACGAGACCGGCGGCGACCCCTGGACCCTGTACGCCTGGCAGCCGAGCGAGGAGCGCGCATGAACGCGGGAACGGTCACCGTCGGACAATCCTTGCCGCCGTTGACGATCCGGGCCGATCCGACGTTCGTCGTCTCGACGGCCCTGGCCACCAGGGACTTCCAGGACGTGCACCACGACCGCGACAAGGCGCAGCAGCGCGGGTCGAAGGACATCTTCGTCAACATCCTCACCGACACCGGGCTGGTGCAGCGCTATGTCACCGACTGGGCCGGTCCGCGCGCGGTGCTGAAGTCGGTCTCGCTGCGGCTGGGGGTGCCCTGGTACGCGTACGACTCGCTGACCCTGACCGGCACCGTCGCCGCCGTCGAGGACGACGGCCGCATCACCGTCGACATCGCCGGGAAGAACGGTCTGGGCGACCACATCACCGCGAAGGCCGTCCTCGTGATCGGAGGCACCGCATGAGCGAACTGTCCCGTCGCGCCGCCATCGTCGGCATCGGCGCCACCGACTTCTCCAAGGACTCCGGCCGCAGCGAACTGCGCCTGGCCGCGGAGGCGGTGCGGGCGGCGCTGGCCGACGCCGGTCTGCGCCCGGCGGACGTCGACGGCCTGACCTCCTTCACGATGGACACCAACACCGAGATCGCCGTCGCACGTGCGGTGGGGATCCCGAGCCTGAAGTTCTTCTCCCGCGTCCACTACGGCGGCGGCGCGGCATGTGCCACCGTGCAGCAGGCGGCGATGGCCGTCGCCACCGGCGTCGCCGACGTGGTGGTGGTGTACCGGGCGTTCAACGAGCGCTCCGGTGCACGGTACGGCCAGGTCAACACCGCGCTGTCGGCACAGGTCAACTCCTCCGGCACCGACTACGCCTTCTCCTATCCGCACGGTCTTGGCACTCCGGCTTCGTTCGTGGCGATGGCCGCCCGGCGCTACATGCACGACACCGGCGCCACCAGCGCGGACTTCGGGAAGGTCGCCGTCGCGGCCCGCCGGCACGCCGCGACGAATCCGCACGCCTTCTTCCACGGCAGGCCGATCACCCTCGACGACCATCAGAGTTCGCGGTGGATCGCGGAACCGCTGCACCTGCTCGACTGCTGCCAGGAGTCCGACGGCGGCGTCGCGCTCGTCGTCACCACGACCGAACGGGCGCGGGACCTGCCCCAGCCGCCGGCCGTGGTGGCGGGCGCCGCCCAGGGCAGCGGGCCGGACCAGTACATCATGGCCAGCTACTACCGTGACGGCCTGACGGGACTGCCCGAGATGGGCATCGTCGGCCGCCAGCTGTGGGAGCAGTCCGGCCTCGGTCCGCAGGACGTGCAGACGGCGGTGCTCTACGACCACTTCACGCCGTACGTGCTCATGCAGCTCGAGGAACTCGGGTTCTGCGGGCCCGGCGAGGCGAAGGACTTCGTCGCCGACGGGGCGATCGAGCTCGGCGGCCGGCTGCCCCTCAACACCCACGGCGGCCAGCTGGGCGAGGCGTACATCCACGGCATGAACGGCATCGCCGAGGGGGTGCGCCAGCTTCGCGGCACATCCGTCAATCAGGTTTCCGACGTGGAGAACGTACTGGTTACCGCAGGCACCGGGGTGCCGACGTCGGGACTGGTGCTGGCGAGGAGCTGAGGGCGGAGGCGTCCGCCCGGACCCGCGAGGATCCGGCAGGACATCACGGCCACGAGCCGACCGGGACGGTATAAGTAGGACATGAATTCCGCCTCACACCCAGGCCGCGGCGACGCGGGCCGCGACGCCGACTGGGACGGACCGGCGCCGTCCATGGCGCCGGCGGACCTGCTGCACGACCCGCCGGTCACCCAGCGCGGGGCGCGCCGCCGCGCCGAGCTGATCGCGGCGGCCCGGGTCGTCTTCGAACGGTCCGGGTTCCTCGACAGCAAGCTCACCGACATCACGCGTGAGGCGAAGTGCTCGACGGGGTCCTTCTACACCTACTTCAACAACAAGGAGGAGGTGTTCGCGGCCGTGCTCCAGGAGGCCCAGGAGGACATGCTGCACCCGGGGATGGGCCGGGTTGCGGGCACCGACCACCCCTACGCGGTGCTCGAGGCCAGCAACCGGGCGTACCTCGAGGCGTATCGCCGCAACGCCCGCCTCATGGTGCTGCTCGAGCAGGTCGCGAGCATCGATCCACGCTTCCGCGAGCTGCGGCGCCGGCGCGGCGAGACCTTCATCCGGCGCAACGCACGCAGCATCGCGGAACTGCAGAAACGGGGCATCGCCGATCCGGAACTCGATCCGATGCTCGCCTCGCGGGCGTTGTCGGGCATGGTCAGCCGCCTGGCCTACTCGACGCTCGCGCTGGGCGACGCCGAGGCGGTGGATTTCGACGTCCTGGTGACCACGCTGACGCGGCTGTGGGCCAATGCGCTGCGGATCCCGGAGCGCGCCGCCGCGGCAACCACTTGAACTCGAGGTCTGATTCAACTAAACAGGGAGGCATCATTCCCGACGAGAGGAACGCCAGTGCACGTCGAAGGCAAGGTCGCCGTTGTCACCGGAGCCGGTAACGGAATCGGCGCCGCACTCGCTGCCCGGCTCGTGGCCGCGGGAGCGCGGGTTCTCGTCGCCGACCTCGACGGCGACGCCGCGCAGCGCGTGGCCCGCGAGCTCGATCCCGACGGCACCGGCCTGGCCCTCGGGGTCGGGGCCGACGTCGCCGACCCCGAACGCATCCGCGCGATCGTCGACCGGGCCGAGGCCGAACTCGGTCCCGTCGCGCTGTACTTCGCCAACGCCGGAGTCGCCGGGGCGGCGGGGCTCGGCGCCGACGAGTCGGCCTGGGACCTCGCGCTCGATGTGAACCTGCGCGCACACGTGCGGGCCGCGCAGCTGATGGTGCCGCGATGGCTCGAGCGCGGCGAGGGCTACTTCGTGAGCACCGCGTCCGCTGCCGGGCTGCTCACCCAGATCGGCTCGGCGACCTACTCGGCCACCAAGCACGCCGCCGTCGGATTCGCCGAATGGCTGTCGGTAACCTACGGCGACAAGGGTATTCGCGTCAGTTGTGTGTGCCCCATGGGGGTGAACACCCAGCTGCTGCACGAGGGGGAGACCTCCGGCGAGGGCCTGGGCGTGGCGGCCGCGCGGGCCGTCACCTCCGCGGGGGCGGTCCTCGAGCCGGCCGACGTCGCGGAGGTGGTGCTCGCGGGGGTCGAGGCCGAGCAGTTCCTGATCCTGCCGCACCCCGAGGTCCTCGACATGTACCGGATGAAGGGCGCCGACTACGAGCGTTGGCTCGCCGGAATGCGGCGCTATCAGGAACGGCTGCTGGCCGGCATCTGACGAGCCGGGAAAACCGCTCGAAACCTGTCGGAGGTCTGTAGCACACTGGGGCGCACATCCGACGACGGGGAGGACTCATGGCCGACGCCATAGTCGCCGAGGGGTTGATCAAGAGGTACGGACAGGTCACGGCCCTCGACGGAATCGATCTGCGAGTCCCGGAAGGGACGGTGACGGCGCTGCTCGGGCCCAACGGCGCCGGCAAGACGACCACGGTGCGGGTGCTCACCACCCTGCTCGTACCGGACGAGGGCCGGGCCACCGTGGCGGGACTCGACGTCGTCGCCGACGCGCGCGCTCTGCGTTCGCAGATCGGCGCCTCGGGCCAGTACGCCGCGGTCGACGAGTATCTCACCGGGTTCGAGAATCTCGAAATGGTCGGGCGCCTCTACCATCTGGGAATCAAGCGCAGCCGCGAACGGGCGCGTGAGTTGCTCGAACAGTTCGACCTGGTCGAGGCCGGGGACCGTCCGGTCAAGGGCTACTCCGGCGGCATGCGGCGCCGGCTCGACCTCGCCGGTGCGCTGGTGGCGCAACCACCCGTGCTGTTCCTGGACGAACCCACCACCGGTCTGGACCCGCGGGCCCGGCTCCAGCTGTGGGAGGTCATCGACCAGCTCGTCGCGCGGGGGACGACGCTGCTGCTCACCACCCAGTACATGGAGGAGGCGGAGCGGCTCGCGGACCGGATCGCGGTGATCGACCGGGGCGTCGTGATCGCCCGCGGCACCGCCGACGAACTCAAGCGCCTCGTCGGCGGGGAACGCATCGAGCTGGGGGTCGCGGACGCCGCCACGATCCCGACCGTGCGTCGCGAGCTCGACGACCTCGCGGTCGGCGGGATCCAGGTCGATGCGGGATCCGGCCGCGTCACCGTGCCGCTCAGCGACACCGGCTCGACAGGCAGCGGCGCCGATGCGCTGGCCACGGCGCTCGGCCGCCTGTCCGCGGCCGGCATCCGCGTCACCGATGTGGCGTTGCGCAAACCGACACTGGACGACGTGTTCCTCGCCCTCACCGGGCACGAGGCGGACGAGAAGATCGAGGAGGCGGTGGGATGAACACGGCTCAGATGATGGTGTCGGACGGGGTCACCATCGCCAAGCGTAACGTCATCAAGATCAAGCGGGTGCCCGATCTCATCGTCTTCACGATGCTCTCGCCGATCATGTTCGTGCTGCTGTTCGCGTACGTGTTCGGCAGCGCGATCCAGGTTCCGGGGATGTCCTACCGGGAGTTCCTCATCGCCGGGATCTTCACCCAGACGGTGATCTTCGGGGCGACCTGGACCGGTCTGGGCATGGTCGAGGACCTGCAGAAGGGCATCATCGACCGGTTCCGTTCGCTGCCCATGGCGCCGTCCGCGGTGCTGGTCGGCCGCACCTCCACCGACGTGCTCATCAACGTGCTCAGCCTGGTGGTGATGTCGCTGACGGGCCTGCTCGTAGGGTGGCGGATCCATTCGTCGTTCGGGGAGGCCCTTGCCGGATACGCGCTGCTGTTGCTGTTCGCCTACGCGCTGTCCTGGGTGATGGCGGTGGTGGGGATGTGGATCCGCACGCCGGAGGTGTTCAACAATGCGAGCTTCATGGTGATCTTCCCGTTGTCGTTCGTCGCCAACACGTTCGTCGACATCTCCTCGCTGCCGCCGGTGCTGCAGACGATCGCGGAATGGAACCCGGTGTCGGCCCTGACGCAGGCGGTGCGGGAGCTGTTCGGCAACACCAATCCGACGATGCCCGTGTCGGATGCGTGGCCGCTGCAGAACCCGATCCTGGCGTCGTTGCTGTGGACGGCCGCGATGCTGATCGTGTTCGTGCCCTTCGCGATCCGTCGCTACCAGAAGGCCGTCAGCCGCTGAGGGACCTTGGTCGACCGCGCTGGGGTCGCGCACGGGCCGCGGCCCCAGCCGTCGAACGCGCCTATGCGGTGATCGTGGCCGGACTGGTGCACTTGCCCCCTGACCCGATGGTCAGTGGGAGGTGTAGTCGTTGATGCCGATGCGGTGGACGTGGATGAGGTCGGTCGAGCCGATGGTGTTCGGGGGTGATCCGGCGACGATGACGACGAGGTCGCCGTGCCGGTAGCGGTCGAGCCGGAGGACGGCGGTGTCGACTTGGCGGATCATATCGTCGGTGGTGCGGACGAGGTCGACGAGGACGGTTTCGGTGCCCCAGGTCAGGGCGGGTTGGTTGCGCACTTCGGGCAGCGGGGTGAAGGCCAGTAGTGGCAGCGGGGTGTGCAGGCGGGCGAGGCTGCGGACGGTGTCCCCGGATTGTGTGAACGCGACGAGGGCTTTCGTGTGCAATCGCTCCCCGATGTCGCGGACGTCGTCCGGCGGACGCACCTCACGCCACCCGCACGCACCTGATGGACTCGGAAAATCATGCCGCAGTACGACTAGCGCGCTCGGGGATGGGTACTCCGGCCGTACCGATCCATGTCGTGGGGAAGGGGCCATGACAGCTGAGAACCAGGGCGACCGAACCGACGTCGACAAGGCGTTGCTCGGGCACGCCACCTATCGCAGCCTCGGCGAACAGCGGCTCTCACCCGCCGAGGAGCGGTTCGAGAAGGGCCGCCGCACGATTGGGCTGTTTCTCGCGCCGCTGATCGCGATCGTCTTCCTCGTCCTGCCGCTCGGCATACCGCCGCAACAGCAGACGTTGGCCGGCGTGCTGCTCGGCGTCATCCTGCTGTGGGTGAGCGAGGCGGTGCCGATCCCGATCACCGGGCTGCTCGGTGTGGCGGTCGTGGTCTTTCTGGGGGTGGCGCCGGCCGACGAAGTCCTCGCAGCGTTCGGGTCGTCGACGATCTTCACTTTCATCGGAGCGTTCATCCTCGCTCAGGCGATGCTCAAACACGGCGTGGCGCGTCGGTTCGCGTTCCGCATCCTGACCCTGCCGCGTGTGGGCCAGTCCACCACCGGGGTGATCATCGCATTCGGCGCGATCACGTGCGGGCTCTCGGCCTTCGTATCCAACACCGCGACCGTCGCGATGCTGCTGCCCACGGCGCTGGGCATCCTCGGCGTCATCGCGAAGCTCATGCAGAACCGCGGCGTCGTCGCACCGGACTTCGACCCGCTGCGCGTCCGGGTGGGCGCCGCGATCATGCTGATGCTCGCGTACGGAGCAAGCGTGGGTGGCCTGTTGACGCCGGTCGGGAGCCCACCCAACCTCATCGGCCGCGGTCTGATCGAGGAGGCCACGGGGGAGCGGATCAGCTTCGGGCAGTGGATGGTGATCGCCATCCCGATCTGTCTGTCGATGTTCATCGCGCTCGCCGTCATCCTGCTGCGCCTGAACAAGCCCGAGATCCGACGTATCGAAGGCGTCGCCGACTACCTGGCGCAGCAGCGCGCGGAAATGGGTCCGCTGTCTCGTGCCGAGAAGAACACGCTCATCGCCTTCGGAGTCACGGTGACGCTGTGGATCCTGCCCGGTGTCGTCGCGGTGATCACCGGTAACGACTCGGACCTCTACAGCACGGTCAGCGACCGACTCGACGAGGGCATGGTCGCGGTCTTCGGAGCGGCGTTGCTCTACCTTCTGCCGACCGATTGGGAGAATCGCGAGTTCACGCTGCGCTGGCGAGACGCTGCGGAGATCGACTGGGGCACGATCGTGCTGTTCGGCACAGGCATCATCTTCGGCTCCCTGCTCGCCGACACCGGCCTCGCCGAGACGATCGGCACATCCGTCGCGAACTCGCTGGGCCTGACGAGCGTCGTCGCCATCACGGTCTTCGCCGTCGTGCTGGCCATCGCCGTATCGGAGACGACGAGCAACACGGCGTCGGCGGCGGTCGTGGTGCCGATCGTGATTCCGGTGGCGGTAGCGGCCGGTGTCAACCCCTTCGTGCCGGCGCTCGCGGCCACGTTCGCTGCGTCGTTCGGGTTCATGCTTCCGGTCTCGACGCCGCAGAACGCCGTGGTCTACGGCTCCGGGGCCGTCCCGATCACCACGATGATTCGAAGCGGGGTGGTTTTCGACGTCGTAGGTGCGATCCTGATCATCGTTCTCCTGCCCTTGACGATCGCCCTGGTCGGCCTCGGCGCTACATGATCGATCACACCGTCGTCGCGTAGGTTGACGTCCGGAGGCTGCACGCGACGGTGGTGGTCATCGATGTCGCGATGCGGTTGCGGGTCCGTGGGTGTAGTCGTCGGCGCCGATGCGGTGGACGTGGATGACGTTGGCGTGCAACTTCGGTTGGGCAGCGCTCGCACCTCATTCAGGAGGTCGGGTCGTCGTTGCCGAGGGAGGCGATCGCTGCGTGCCGCGGCCCTTCCACCCGAAAGAGCCTGAGTGAACGGACCGGAGCGATGCCGGTCGCCGTGGGATAGTGGGCCTGTCGAGCGAGTACAGGGAGCAGGCCCACATGCACGAATCGACCGGGAGATGACGATGAGTGGACCGGTGATCGACCCCCGCCGCCACGACGCGGTGATCTTCGACCTCGACGGGGTGGTCACCGACACCGCGGCGGTCCAC
This sequence comes from Rhodococcus sp. 14C212, assembly GCF_011058195.1. Lineage (NCBI taxonomy): Bacteria > Bacillati > Actinomycetota > Actinomycetes > Mycobacteriales > Nocardiaceae > Rhodococcus > Rhodococcus sp. 14C212. The sequence goes on from NZ_JAALEH010000006.1 coordinate 22,723, forward strand.
GCCGCCGCCTGGACGGAACTGTTCGACCGGTATCTCTCACGTCGTCCCGAACGCGAGGGCGAGGACCACCGCGCGTTCACCGACGAGGACTACCGCAAGTTCGTCGACGGCAAGCCGCGCGTCGACGGTGTCGCGGATTTTCTTGCCTCGCGCGGTATCACGCTGCCGTGGGGTGACCCCGAGGACGGCCCGGACGTCGAGACCGTGTGCGGACTCGGTGCTCGCAAGGACGAGATGTTCCGCGAGCGCATCCACCGCGACGGTGTCCCGGTGTTCGAGTCCAGCGTCGATCTCGTGCGCCGGGTGCAGAGTCTCGGGCTCGGCACCGCGGTCGTCACCTCGAGCCGCAACTGCACGCTTGTGCTCGAGGCCGCCGGGCTCGCCGACCTGTTCAGCGTCCGGGTCGACGGCGTGGTTTCCGACGAACTCGGGTTGCCCGGCAAGCCCGATCCGGCGGCCATGCTCGAGGCCGCCCACCGGCTCGGGGTCCACCCGGCCCGGTCCGTCGTCGTCGAGGACGCGGAAGCGGGTGTCGCCGCGGGCCGGCACGGCGGGTTCGGTCTCGTCGTCGGCGTGGACCGCGTCCATCATCGCGACGAACTGCGGCGCCGGGGCGCCGACGTGGTGGTCGACGACCTCTCCGAGCTGGCAGTGCGCACCGGTGACCGGCGCATGTCGGAGATCCCGGACGCGTTGGCATCGTTCCAGCAGATGACCGCCCTGCTCGGCAAGCGCCGGCCCGCCGTCTTCCTCGACTTCGACGGCACGCTCTCCGAGATCGTGAACGATCCCGCGGCCGCCACGCTGGTCGACGGTGCGGCGGCGGTCCTGTCTTCCCTGGCGAGCGAATGCACCGTCGCCGTAATTTCGGGACGCGACCTCGCCGACGTGCAGACCCGGGTCGGTCTTCCGGGTCTGTGGTACGCGGGAAGCCACGGCTTCGAACTGATCGGCCCCGACGGGCAGCACCAGCAGAACGACGCGGCCCTGGCCGCCGTGCCCTATCTCGAGCGGGCCGCCGCCGCTCTGCAGGAACGGCTCGACGACGTACCGGGCGCGATGATCGAACACAAGCGGTTCACCGTCGCCGTGCACTACCGCAACGTCGCCGCGGACCACGAGGAGGGACTCGTCGCCACGGTGCGCGAGGTCGCCGCCGCCGAGGACCACCTCCGTGTCACGACCGGTCGCAAGGTCGTCGAGATCCGCCCCGATGTCGACTGGGACAAGGGCCGGGCTCTCGAATGGGTGCTCGAGCACGTGCGCGACGAGGACAACCCGATCCCGGTCTACATCGGTGACGACATCACCGACGAGGACGCGTTCGACGCGCTTGCCGGCACCGGACTCGGAATCGTGGTGCGCCACACCGAGGACGGCGATCGTCGCTCGGCGGCACAGTTCTCGGTGGACGGTCCCGAACAGATCCGGCGGCTGCTGCAGCGGCTCGCCGAGCTGTGGGGTGAGGACCAGGAAGCCGGCCCGCGCCACGACGCCTGGACCCTGTACTTCGAGGGCTACGATCCGCCGGCCGAGAAACTGCGCGAGGCCGTGTGCACGGTCGGCAACGGGTACTTCGCCACTCGTGGCTGTGCCCCCGAATCCCGCGCCGGTGCCGTGCACTACCCCGGCACGTACGCCGCCGGGATCTTCAACCGCCTGACGGACGAGGTGGCGGGCCGCACCATCGACAACGAGAGCATGGTGAACCTGCCGAACTGGCTGCCGGTCACCTTCCGCATCGACGGCGGCGAGTGGTTCGACATCGACTGCGTCGAAGTGCGGGAGTACTGCCAGTATCTCGATCTGCGTCGGGCCGTGCTCACCCGGCGGTTCCGATTCCGCGACGGTGCGGACCGCACCACGACGGTCGTGCAGCGACGGTTCGTCGCGATGCACCAGCCGCACGTGTGCGGCCTCGAGACGACGATCGTCCCGGAGGACTGGTCGGGGCGGCTCGAGATCCGGTCGGAGGTCGACGGCGCGGTCCGCAACACGCTCGTCGAGCGCTACCGGCACCTGGCCGGTGATCATCTCCGATTGGTGCACACCGCCCGATTGTCCGAGGACTCGGTGTGCCTGACGGTGCAGACCAACCAGTCCCGCATCCCCGTCGCCGTGGCGGCCCGCAGCACGCTCTGGCGCGACGACGAACGGATCCCCGCCGAGTACACCCTCCTCGACTCGGGCGGGCGGGTCGGACACGTCATCGCGCTCGATGTCGCGACCGGGGAGCCCGTGACCCTGGAGAAGATGGCCACCCTGTTCACCGGGCGGGACCAGGCGGTGTCCGAGCCGTCGGAGGAGGCCGCGCGCTGGCTGGCCCGCACGGGGCGCTTCGAGGAAACGCTCGAGGGGCACGTACTCGCCTGGGTGCACCTGTGGGACCGCGTGGACATCTTCCTCGGGGGCGACGGCGAAGGCCTGCGGATAGTGCGGCTGCACCTGCTGCAGATGCTGCAGACACTGTCGCCGAACACCGCGGATCTCGACGTCGGCGTTCCGGCGCGTGGCCTGCACGGCGAGGCGTATCGCGGGCACATCTTCTGGGACGAGCTGTTCGTGCTGCCGGTGCTGAACCTGAGGTTGCCGGGGTTGACCCGTTCGCTCCTGCGCTACCGCCACCGCCGCCTGGACGAGGCCCGCCGTGCGGCGCGGGAGGCGGGTCACAGCGGCGCGATGTTCCCGTGGCAGTCCGGCAGCGACGGCCGCGAGGAGAGCCAGCAGGTGCACCTCAATCCGAAGTCGGGACGGTGGAATCCCGACGCGAGCTGGCGCCAGCACCACATCGGGATCGCGGTCGCGCACAACGTGTGGCAGTACTACCAGGTCACCGGCGACCTCGGATTCCTCGCGGAGTACGGGGCCGAGATGCTGGTGGAGATCGCCCGGTTCTTCGCCGATCTCGCCACGTACGACCGCGCCCGCGACCGGTACGTCGTCCGCGGCGTCATCGGCCCCGACGAGTTCCACTCCGGCTATCCCGACGCCCCGTTCGACGGGATCGACAACAACGCCTACACCAACGTCATGGCGGTGTGGGTGATCCTGCGCGCGCTCGAGGCGCTGGAGATCATCCCGCTGCGGATCCGCACCGAACTGGTCGACACCCTCGGCCTGACCGCTCGCGAGACGGCGCGTTGGGAGGATGTCAGCCGCCGCATGTTCGTGCCCTTCCACGATCAGGTCATCAGCCAGTTCGAGGGGTACGGGGACCTGGCCGAACTCGACTGGGAGGGATACCGGCGCCGGCACGGCGACATCCAGCGCCTCGACCGGCTCCTCGAGGCCGAGGGCGACGACGTCAACCGCTACCGCGCGTCGAAGCAGGCCGACGTGCTCATGCTGTTCTACCTGCTGTCGGCGGACGAGCTGCGGGAGCTGTTCGAGCGGCTGGGCTACCAGCTGACGGGCGAAACCATCCCGCGGACGATCGACTACTACATGGCTCGGACGTCACACGGGTCGACGCTGAGCGCGGTAGTCCACTCGTGGGTACTGGCCCGGGCGCATCGCGGTCAGGCCATGGAGTTCTTCGACCGGGTGCTGGCGTCCGACATCGCCGACATCCAGGGCGGCACCACCTCGGAGGGGATCCATCTTGCGGCCATGGCCGGCAGCGTCGACCTGCTGCAGCGTTGCTTCTCCGGGCTCGAGGCGCGGGGGGACCGCCTGGTCTTCGGCCCGGAGTGGCCGGAGGAACTCGGCGTGCTCGAATTCCCGATCTTTTATCGGGGGCACCACCTGCAGGTGCGGATCTCCGGTCGGCAGGTCGAGGTCAGCGCGGGTGCGGGCATCCAGCGACCGATCGAGATCGAATGCCGCGGCCGGGTCGAACGCCTGCACCCGGGCGACACGGTCCGGATGCTCTGACGGTCCGGGAGTCGGCTGGAGCGGGCTCGGCTAGAGCGGGCTTTCGAGCCACGAGTAGTCGACCCCGACCCAACCGCCGGCCAGGCTGAGCGTGCCGAGCAGCCACAGCGTCATGACCACGATCGCGCCGGTCGTGAGCGCTCCCGCGCCCCGCACGACCAGCGACTGCTGCCCGAACCAGTGCATGAACCGGTCGTAGCGGCCGCGCGCGAAGTGCAGCAGACGGTGCGCCCAGGCGAACTCCGAGGCCAGGATCCCCAGGCCGGCGAAGACGATCAGCCAGCCCGGGCCGGGGTAGGGGATGGCCACGATGCCGGCCAGGAACACGAGTGTTCCGAAGGTCCCGACGGTGATGCGGTACGTCAGATTCAGCGACGGGCGCGTCTCGATGCGCCGGCGCCAGCGGAGCCACCGCTGCTTCAGCCGCCGCAACGGGGATATGCGGGTCCGGGCCCCGACCCGGTCGGGCGCAACCGCGTGCCGAATCCGTCCTTCACTCACGATCTACCGAGCCTGCTTCTCGTCATACCTGGGTGCCGTGCACGGCAGGGTCGTCTTCCAGTCTACCGACGCCCGACGGGTACGGCGGGCCCCGGAAACGCGGAGCCGCACGTCGCGGCCGGTCCGATCCGCGTGGTCAGGCCGCCGCGGCGTCCGTCGGGGCGGGATCCGCGGCGGTGAGCCGGTCCAGGTAGGCGGTGAAGACGGTGCCGAGGGCGACCGCGGTCTCGATCGTGTCGAGCCCCCGTATCGCCGCCACGAAGGACTCGTAGACGATGGCCGCTGCCTGCGACGGGAACAACCCGCCCTCGTCGGCGGTCAGCACCCGCACCGCGTCGTCCACGCTGCCTTCCACCGCGCAGACCACCGATCCGTGCAGCGGCACCGCGGCCGCCACGGCGATCAGGGCGTCCGCCAGCGCGGAGGAGGGGAACGCCACCGCAGCCGGAGCGATCACCCGACGGAACATCGTTACGTTCGCCATGTCGAACCTCCCGTGGAATCTCCCGAGCCGTTCTGTCGAGTGGTACCCGTGCGGGCCCGCTGTACACAGTGCCCGAGGGGACCGACAAGTTTCGCTGCCGGCGAGCGACTCGTCACGCCGCCAGGACACGCCGGGCATCGGCACGTCCGGCCCGCATGAACTCCGGCCAGTCCCGGGTGCCGATGAACTGCCGGTAGAAGCCGACGCCCCGCACCTTCTCGTACCGGACCGGCTCGATCATCGTGACCCGCGACGCCGAGCGCAGCCGCGCCAGGTTCTCCCGCGCCAGCTCGACCTGCTGGGACGTGCGCACCTGACCGGCGATGTAGAGGATGCTCGCGCGGCGCTCGGCCCAGCCGGTGGCGTCCTCGCCTCGGAAGCCGGGTGGATAGAAGCCGTTGACCGCGAGGGTGACCTCGCACGGCTGCTCGAGGTCGAGCAGCGGATGGACGGGGAAGATGTCGACGATCCCGCCGTCACACCAGTGGAAGCCGCCGAGCTCGACGGGCGCGACGAACAGCGGCAGCGCGACCGCCATGTGCACGGCCCGGGCCACGGGCAGCTCGGGATACGTTCGTGGCCCGAGGTATTCGAGCCGGTTCTGCTCGATGTTCCAGATCGGCGCGTACGCGGGTACGGGCATCTCGGCGAGCGTCATGTCGCCGAGCAGGCGCCGGTACGTGGCCTCGATCGCATCGCCGCGCAGGATGCCGGCGAAGCCGCGGCCCACGGTCGGTGCGACGGCGAGCAGCCGCCGCCAGTCGACGTCGAGATAGTCCTCGGGATCCAGCGCGAGGGTGAACTCTGCGACCTCCTCGGCGGGGACTCCCGCCGCGATCGGGAAGCCGAACAGTGCGGACCCGGAGCACAAGGAGATCACCGCCGGCCCGATGCCGCCCTCCTCCATCGCCCGGGCCACACCGACCAGAGACGCGAGCGCTCCGCTGCCCCCCGTCGCGGCCACCGCGATCCGATCGTCCTCCTGCAGCCGGACCCGGAAGGACTCGAACCGGGGAAACGGGTGCAGTTCCCGGTCCGGCGTGCCCGACGGCCGCTGCAGGGCCGCCCGTGCGACGTCGACGAGGAAACCGGCGTCGTTGCGCACGCCGTCGACCACGTCACGACCGCGGGAGAGGAGGTCGAAGTACTGGCGCACCCGGAAGATGTCGAGGACGGTGTCGAGCATGCATCGACTGTGCGCGCGTGCCACACCGCGGACCAGGGTCCTCGGTCCCGAATGCGGGCGGTCGGCTGCGGTGCGGCGGTGGGCGGACGGCCGCGGTGCGGCGGTGGGCGGACGGCCGCGGTGCGGCGGTGGGCGGACGGCCGCGGTGCGGCGGTGGGCGGACGGCCGCGGAGCGGCTACCGGCCGGGAACGCGGCCTGGTTGTGCCGCGGTGCGGAGCTGATAGCGCCGTTCGGCGTAGTCCAGGTCGTCGCGCCACAGCCGGGTGGCCGTGTGCCGCATGAGGGGTCGGAGGGCGGCGGCGGCCCGCCGGGTGGCGATGCCGAACCCGGGGCGTGGGGAATCGGCGACGACGGCCTCGACGATCGCGGTCCGGGACCGCCCGTCCGGTCCGGGGCCGAGGGGCGTCGCGTGGGTCTCGACCACGCTGCCCACCCCCTCGCCCGTCACGATCCGCATGACGACGGTGCGCGGCTCCGGGCTGGTGAATTCGGCGCGTACCGGCACACCGATCCGGCCGGCGACCCGGAAGGTGACATCGACGAGGAACCGGTCCTCGCCGTCCGCAGTGCCGCGGGTGGAGGGAGCCTCGACCACCTCCAGGCGGGCGAACGAATACGGGTGGAACCAGGCGCCGTGCCACGGGTCGAGGCGGTTGGCGACGATGTCGGTGGGCTCGCACACACCGACGAGGGTTGCCACCGCGGCGATGCGGGAATCGGCCGTCGGGCGCGTCGGGACGATCGGCAGTTCCGTCGGCTCCTCGCCGCCGACGTGATCGAGACGGACCCACACGAGCACCCCGTCGTCGTGGCTGGGGAACGGCTTCCAGCCGTAGGCGCCGTCGGCGTCGAGGCGCAGCCCGTGCCAGCGGCAGACCAGCGCGCCGCAGTCCACCGCGGCCAGCGCCATCGGGGCGCCGAGGTGGGGGCAGGCGCCGGGGCCGACGAGCACCCGGTCGCCGTGGCGCCAGGCGACGAGCTCGATGCCGGCGATCGTGATGCCGAAGGGCCGGTCCGCGCCGATCTCACGGCTGGCCGCCACGACGTACCAGTTGCCGGACGGCCGGCGCTGGGCGCGGTCGAGGACGGCGGAGATCAGCTCGGGCCGGGCACCCCGGTAGGTGGGTTGCTGCGCGGCCCAGCGGTCCGGGTCGAGGGGCCGGACCGGCCAGGTGTCGGGCCAGCGCCGGTACAGCGGATCGAGCACGCTCATGCGGGGTGCCTTTCCAGGGCGGCGAGCCGGCGCAGGACGGGCGAACGGCCCTGCGTGGGCACCGTGTACAGGTCGTGGCCGGCCACACCCCATTGCGCGAGAAGGGAATTCGCGGCGTGCCACCCGGTGGTGGCCGCGCGTTCCATGAGGGCCACCGGCAGGTCGATCCGGATGCCGTCGCCGGCGAGCATCAGCCGCTCGTGCGGGGTGCGGACGGTGGGCCGTCGCGCGAAATCGCCCACCCCGAACAGTGGGCAGTCCTGACGCCACAGTGTGCGTTCCTCGACGATGCGGGCCGCGGCGGTCTCGGGATAGATCGCGTGCAGGCGCGCGAGCACCTGGGCGCGCACGTCGTCGGGCGAATGTGCACCGTCGACAGCGTCTCCCGTCGCGGCGTACGCGTGCAGTTCCACAACCGAGCCGCCGGTGCGGCGAGTCCAGGCCCGGGCCTCCTCCTCGTAGCGGTCGAGCACGCTGACGTTGTCGAGCGGGCGCAGGCCGCCGGTGCCGAGAAATGCCGGGCGGTCCGCGGCGACGGGACGGTCCAGCCACAGGCGCTGCACCAGGAACGGAGGCGCGGAACGCAATCCGTCCACCCGCGAACGCCATCCGGGATCGCCGAGATCCGGTGAGGCGTCGACGAGGGCGCGCAGTCCGGCCACATCGAGCGCGAGGACGAGGCCGTCGGCGTCGATGCTGCCGCCGGTGTCGTCGTGGACGCGGAAGGTCCGGGTACCTCCGAGTTCGACGCCGGCCACCGCGGTGGAGGTACGGACGCGCGCGCCGTGTCCCGCGAGGTACCGGCCGAGCGGCCCCCACAGGGTGGTGTCGAAGTTGCCGGTGGCCACGTCGAAGAGCAGTCCCTCGGCGGAGCCGAGGAAGTAGATGTGGAACATCGTGGCCAGCTCGGCGGCCGACATGCCGGTCGGGGGAGCGAAGAAGCTGCGCGAGAACACCTCGAACGCCAGATGGTTGGCTGCCTTCGGAAAGCGGATGCGCTGCAGGAATGCCTGTGCGTCGACGTCGTCGAGCCGGTCGTAGATCTCCGGCACGGACACGGTCGCCAGCGGGGCCGCCGCTCGCACGTCGATGCGTACCAGGTCCTGCAGCCGGAACGTGGGGCTGCGCAACGCGAACACCAGTGCGTTCCACGGAGGGGTGTTCGGGATCCCGCGAAAGGTGTCGCGCCGGCCCTCGCCGTCGATGAGCGGATAGTCGTCGACCGCCGTCAGCCGCTGCAGATCCGGGTCGGTCCGGCGCAGCAGCCGGCGCAGGTTGTAGTACTGCCGGAAGAAGGCGTGGAATCCGCGGTTCATCGCGATCCCGGTGCCGTCGTCGAGCTGCTCACGCCATCCGCCGACCCGCCCGCCGAGGTATGCCTCGCGTTCGAGCACGTCGACCTCCACGCCGCGCTCGGCGAGGGCGGTGGCGGCGGTCAGACCCGCGATGCCCGCGCCGACGACCACCACTCGGGGCCGCTGCGGCAGATGCCCCGTGTCCGGCGCACCCCGAGAGGCGGCGTGGTGGGCGATCCGCCGATCGCTGCCGACGGCACCGTTCATATAGCTGCCCTCCTGCGGCGCCGGTCCGAATCCGGCCGTCCTGGTCGAACAGTGGCGAGGCCGAGCCTACCGCGGCAAGGCCCCCGGCGACGGCCGACGCGGTCAGGCACCGAGCCGGGCCGCGTGCGCCGCGACGGTCTCGAGATGCTTGTCCGCGGTGCTCAGATCCAGGTGGGCGTCGCTGAGGCCGTCGATGACCTCCCGCAGGTTGGCCTCGGCAACGGCGTCGTCCGGTACCGGATCCACCAGGTCGAACGCGTCGGCGAGGAAACGTACGCGCCGGTCCAGGGCCTGCAGATCCGTGCGCAATTCGGCGACCTGCCGGAGAAGATCGTTCATCGTGCTCCCTCCCCGTGCTGTGCGGCCGGCGACCGTCCGGACGCGAACCTACAGCCGCACGCTCACGGTAAGCCGGAACCGGGGACATTCGAGGCGGAACGGGCGGTCCGGGAAGTGACGTCACGAGATAGGCTCGACTGTGCGCGTGTGTCGGCGAGCGCATGCGGCAACCGGGTGAAGACGACGGCAGCGGAACGGCTGAAGTCCCGGAGGGCGTGGACTTCTCCGGGACGCGTAGCCGACACCGGGTGGGAGAAGGTATGAAGAGAACCTCCGGCCTCTCTCTCCTGATCCTGCTCTGCCTGGCGAGTTGTTCGGATGGCGGCGGGTCGCAGGTTCGGCCGTCGTCGCCCGCGACCGTCCCGGCGGCCGCGGCGTGCGGCGGCACCGACAGTGCCGGCCACCGTTACATCTCCTCTGTCGGTCGCGACGGTCGCTGCTTCGAGGATCAGCACGGCGACCCGATCCTGATTCGCGGGGACTCGCCGTGGTCCGGTCTGGCGGACTGGTCGCCCGAGCAAGCCGAAGCGTACTTCGCGAATCGTGAGGCCCACGGGTTCAACGCCTCGATCATCTCTGCGGTCGCCGTCCCCGACAACGGCGGGCCGAGCGAGGAGGGAGCGACCTTCGACGGCATCCGACCGTTCGTCGACGGCGACATCACGGCGTGGAACGAGCGGTACTGGGCGCGTGTCGACGAGTACCTGCGGATCGCCTGCCGGCACGGGAACACGCTGTTCCTCTACCCGATGGACGGGTGGAACATCTCCGGCGTGTTCGCGTCGGCAACTCCCGAACAGGCCGCCGTCTACGGCCGGATGTTCGCCCAGCGATACGCTCGGTTTCCGAACATCGTCTGGATGACCGGCGGGGACTATTCTCCCGAGACGGACGATCCCGCTGCCGGTTCCGAATCCGACCACGTGTTGCGCGGCATGCTCGAAGGGATCAGGGCGGCCGGCTCGGACAGGCCGTTCTCGATACAGCTGGGACCCCAGAAATCGCTCTCGACGGACAACCCGTTCTGGGAACCGTTGGCGGACTGGAACTTCGTCTACACATATCTGCCGACGTACAAGGCGGTGCTGGACGGGTACGAGCGACCGGCGGGCGTCAGGGATCCACGTCCCGCCGTATTCTCGGAGGGCAACTACGAGGGCGAGAACAACCAGTCCGACACGGCGCCGACGACCGACGAGACGCTTCGGCGCCAAGCTCTGTGGGCGCTGACCTCCGGATCGCCGGGGGAATTCCGCGGCTCCGACGACTGGGAGTTCCGAGAGGGCTGGGAATCGCGCCTCGATACACCCGCCGTCACGCAACTCGAGGCCATTCGCGATCTGTGGGCCTCGTGGGCCTGGTGGCAGTTGGTGCCGGACGTCGACGAGCCGTTCGTCCTCGACGGGCGCGGCACCCGGGCGACGGTCGACGAGATGGTGGACGTCCTGGCCGACGACTATGTCACCGCTGCCCGCACACCGGACGGCTCGCTCGCCGTCGTCTACGTGCCGACGCAGCGCACGATCCGGCTCGACCGTGCGCTGATTCCGCAGGGGGCGAGACTCGGCTGGATCGATCCCGCCGATGCCGCTGCGCCTTCGCTGCCGGCGGAGATCGATCAGGACGGAAACGTGGCGACCCCGGGGGTGAACGTCGGTGGTGACGAGGATTGGCTCTTGGTGATCACCGCGTGAAGCGGGCGCCGGGACAGGGAATCCGCGTTTTCCGGCCGAACTGCCCGAAGCGTCGGTAATGCCGGATTTGCGACACGTTTGACCCTCGGGACCCCGGGTAAGCGGGGGGAGTACGGCTGGTGGAGATCGCCAAACCATCGGCGACCGCCCGTGACAGGGCGGGACGGCCCGGGCACGTGTGGACGTAGTGCCGGCCGTATTCCCGATCCCCTCGGAAGGACACACTGATGACATACAGCGGATACCCGGACCCGGGCGGACGGAGCACCGACCCGCTCGCCGAGCAATCCTTCACCCCGCCGGGCGGTCCGCCCCCGGAGCCCCGGCACCGGATCGCCGAGTACCGGACGGGCCACGACACCCGCCAGCCCGACGGTGCGTCTTCGGCGCAGGTCGCACAGGAGCAAGCCGGCCGGGTCGCGGGTCAAGCGGCCGAGGCCGGCAGGGATGTGGCCGGAACGGCCGGCGAACAGGCCGCCCGCGTGAAGAACGAAGCGGTGGGGCAGGCCCAGGACGTGCTGCGGCGCACCCGGGACGAACTGACCGAGCAGGCCGCTCAGCAGCAGAAGAAGGTCGCCGAGGGGCTGCGCACGCTCGGGGAACAGTTCGGCTCCATGGCGCGCGACTCCGACCGGCCGGGGATGGCGAATGATCTCGTCCGCCAGGCGGCCGACCGGGCCGACACCGTCGCCTCCTGGCTCGAACAGCGCGAGCCGGGTGGAGTCCTGCACGAGGTCAGCGGCTTCGCCCGCCGCCGGCCGGGCACCTTCATCGCCCTTGCCGCCGGTGCGGGATTCGTCCTCGGGCGGCTCGGCCGGGGACTGAAGGACGCGGACACCGGGTCCGCGTCCTCGACCTCCGCTCCTCCCGCACCGCAGGCGCCGGGAGTGGCGAACCCCCGCCCCGAGTTCACCGGCGCCGATCCCGGCGCCGGCGGCCCCGCCGGCTACTCCTATCCGGCGCAGGGACCCGGCACGATGCCCGGCACGCCGATGCCCGGAACGTATCCTCCGGGACCCGCGACGGGCACGCCGATGCCCGGCGGTTACTCGTCGCCGGGGATGGGCACCCCGCCGCCCGGCGGATACGCGCCGCCGCATCCCGGTGGTGAGGTGCGGCCGTGACTCTTCCTCCCGCAGACCACAATCGAGCCGGCGACCAGCGATCCCTGGGCGAGTTGCTCTCCGATGTCAGTGGTGACCTGTCCACTCTGATGCGGCAGGAACTCGCACTGGCGAAGGCCGAGGCGACCCAGACCGCGACCCGTGCCCGCAAGGGCGCCGGCATGCTCGCCGGTGCCGCGGTGGCGGCACACTTCGTGCTGCTGTTCCTGTCCATCGCCGCGTGGTGGGCACTGGGCAACGCGATCGGCCGCGGCTGGTCGGCGCTCGTCGTGACCCTCGTGTGGGCCGTCGTCGCGACCCTGCTGGCTGTGCTCGGCCGCTCGGAACTGGCTCGCGCCAAGGGACTTCCCCGTACCACCGAAACCCTTTCCCAGGTGCCCGGAGCACTTGCCCCTCATCCTCAGGAGAAGCGATGACGAACACCGACGATCCGGATCGGATCCGCGCCGAAATCGACCGCACCCGACGCAGTCTCAGCGCCGACGTCGACACCCTCGCCGACCGGGCGCGGCCGTCGACGATCGCCCGCCGCAAGGTCGGCGGGATCGGCGGCTCGCTGTCCCGGATGCGGGACAGAGTCATGGGCACGGCGCAGGACACGACGTCGCAGCTGTCGGACAGCAGCCGCTCGGCCGTGTCGTCGGCGACCGATGCGGCGCGAGGTGTGCCCGCCACCGTGCAGCAGCAGACACAGGGCAACCCCCTGGCGGTCGGGCTCATCGCGTTCGGCGCGGGCCTCGTCGCCGCCGCCCTGGTGCCCGCCAGCCGGTCCGAACAGCAGGCCGCCGTCACGCTGAAGGAGACCGCGGAGCCCGCGTTGCGGGAGGCGACCGACGCCGCCAAGGAATCGGCTCAGCGGCTTGCGCAGCCGGCGCAGGAGGCGGCGCACGCCGTCGCCGACACGGCTCGGGACGCCGCGACCACCGTCAGGGAGGAGGGCACCGACGCCGCGCGCTCGGTGCAGGGCGACGCGCGCGACGCCGCGCACACCGTCCGCGAACAACGCTGAGCAGGCCGAGAATGTCCCGCCCCGGCGAGGGGCGGGACATTCTCGGCGTCGGCGGACAGGTCGTCGTGGCGTCAGATCATGACGGCGGCGATGGCTACGGCCACCAGAACGGACGCTGCGACCGCCAGTCCGAGAAGCACCGAACCGGTGACGGCGACCGCCATGGCTGCCGCCACCGCGCACGCGCCTGCCGCCGTGCCGGACGTGTGCCGGAGGCGCGAGTAGGACTCACGGGCCTCGTCGTCGATATCGGTCCGTAACCGGTGCCGACCCTCGCATGTATGGACCACTGATGTACCCCCTGCCGTACCACAGTGTGATCGCTCTCACATTATGCCCTTATTTGTATCGCATCACAAAACGATTTCGCCAGTGGAACGCGTATCCGGGTCGTCGAGGTGCTCCTCTCGTCCCGTGTTCGTGCACCGGGGGTGTGAATTCCGTCCGGGCTGGGTATCGGATACGGAGTCGGCAGGAAAGGAGACGGGCGGATGGAGACGCAACGACAGGGCGGCAACGACGAGCCCTTGGTCGCACACCCCGCGATGGCTTTCGTGCTGGACGGCATGCTGGTGCTGGCCGTGGCCGTGGTGGGGATGTGGATGTTCGGTTCGTTGTTGTGGGCGGCACTCGGCGGGATGTTCTGCGTCGCCACGCACCTGTTGTGCCGGGCGACGGGGCACTGCGGTGCAGCCTCGCACTCCGCGGTCACGCAGCCGGAAAGGCGGACGTCCATCCCGGTGGCGACGGACGTCCCGGTCGAGGCCGCACAGGCGGCCTGACGCTCGGTCCCGGCGGGTTCGAGGCGCACGCTCATGATGTCCTCGCGGTCCGGAAACCGCTTCACCGGTTCCGGAACGACGGACCGCCGCCGAGTACGGTCCTTCGACCGACACCCCGTATTCATTGCAGGCGTACATGATTCGCCGTAGTGCTCCGGTTCCGTCGATGTACCGCACCCGCACGAGGTGTTCACGCATCCGGCCCCTGCGAGTCGAACGACCCGCCACCCGGGACGGATCCGGAGTGTCGGAAAGAGACTGCGGCCGCGGCACACTGGGCGTCCGGAGACGGATGCGTCACGGGGGACGGATCGAGAGTGGGTGCGCGTCGGCGATCCGGCCGCGGTGGGAAGCTACGCCGAGTTCGTCGGTTACGGGTGCCGATCTCCTCCCCGGCCGCGATGTTCCGACGGTTACCGGGGAACTCTCGGCAGGAGAGGGGGGCGGAACCGCCTCCGCGGAGCGTCGTCGCGGCCTATCGTAGGCGTGCGGATCTCGTATGGGAGGACCCATGGCCGAACCGGTGTTCGAGGAGTCGCAGGGCGCGGGCGGACCGCCACAGTTCGGGGGACTGCGCGCCATGTTCGTCAACTGCACGCTCAAACGCTCGCCCGAGACCAGCAACACGCAGGGGCTGATCGATCGCAGTGTGGCGTTGATGGAACGCGAGGGCGTCACGGTGGACCAGATCCGGGCCGTCGACCACGACATCGCGACGGGCGTGTACCCCGACATGACGGAGCACGGATGGCCGAGCGACGAATGGCCGCAGCTGTTCGAGCGGATCCTCGCCGCCCACATCCTCGTCATCGCCGGGCCCATCTGGCTGGGTGACAATTCGTCGGTCACCAAGAAGGTCGTCGAACGTCTCTACGGCTGTTCTTCGCTGCTCAACGAGCACGGCCAGTACGCGTACTACGGCCGCGCGGGCGGTTGCCTGATCACCGGCAACGAGGACGGCGTCAAGCACTGCGCGATGAACATCCTCTACAGCCTCCAGCACCTCGGATACGTGATCCCGCCGCAGGCCGACGCCGGCTGGATCGGGGAGGCCGGTCCGGGTCCCTCGTACCTCGATCCGGGGTCGGGCGGCCCGGAGAACGACTTCACCAATCGCAACACCACGTTCATGACCTACAACCTCATGCACACCGCCGCACTGCTCGTGCGGGCCGGTGGTTTTCCCGTGGGTGGCAATCAACGATCGTTGTGGGACGCCGGGTGTCATCCGTCGTTCGAGAACCCCGAGCACCGGTGATGCCGGCGCAGATCGGCGAGCGTGGCCCGGGGGCCGTGTGGTGCGCGCTCCTCCCGCTCGCGGTGCTCGTCGCCACCGGCTGTGGGGCGACGGGTGAGAACTCCTACGATGTCGTCCCGGCGTCGGAACCTGCGGTGACCACGGCCGGAGAGCCGACGGTGATCACCACGGCGAACGGTCCCATCGGTGAAATGCTCTTCGACCGGAGGGACCAGGCGATCTACATCTTCGACCGCGAGGCAGGCACGGTCCCGGACTGCTACGGCGACTGCGCCGTGGCGTGGCCGCCGGTGGTCACCGAGGGTGCTCCCGTCGCGACCGGCGACGCCAACCAGGGGCTGCTGGGCACCACGTCGCGCTCCGACGGGACCACCCAGGTCACGTACGCCGGTCACCCGCTGTACTTCTATGCCGACGAGGAGCCCGGACAGGTGCTGTGCCACAAGGTCGAGGAGTTCGGCGGCCTGTGGCTGGCGATCGACGAGGCCGGCGTGCCTCTCCCGTGACCGGGATGACCGCCCGGTGGTGTTCTACCGGCGCCCGGGCGAACGCGAACGGGTACCAGGAGTGGCGGATGCGCACCATTCGAGCCTGCGATATCGGGATCCGCACAAGTTGTCTTGTGGCGCACCATAACTCGCGCGACGGTCCTCGTTCGGTGAGGGGCTTCCGCGGACCGCAGCCTCCGCGTCGAGTGCGGCTACCAGTACTGATGCCGTTTTCCGTCGGTGTCGGCGACGAAGATGACCGCGTCGGCGCCGTCCAGGTCCGCCGGACCCAGCGGGATGTGGCCGGGCACGATCGGTTCGCCCGTGCCGATCGACGGGGGAAGCGCGGCGCGCAGGGCCGGTGCCGGGAACAGGGCGCGGCGGGTGGTCGCCTCGGCCAACACGCCTTGGAGGGTGCCCGGATCGCTGTCGGGGTTGGCGTCGGTTGCCAGGAACACATAGCGCGCGCCGAGGCTGAGCCCGACGAGCGCGCCGGCGCTCCCCCAGCTCACCTCGTCCTCGCCGACCGGCATGTGGGACTGCGCACGCTGGAGGTGAACGTTGTGCGCGAACACCAGACTCGGCCCGCGTCGCTGCTCCTGGGCGACGATCGCGAGCAGGTTCTCGGCCATCATCTCGGCGCGCAGGCTGAGCAGGGTTGCGATGCGGTCGGGTGCGGGACTGGCCATGGCGGCGTGATAGCGCAGCAGGCCCTGGGCGGTGCGCGCGTGCGCGACGGCGTGGTCGTAGCCGGTCGGGTCGGCGGGGCGCAGGCCGGGTGCCGCGCGCCGCAGCGCGCCGGCGAGATCGTCGGCGACGATGCGCAGGGCGCGAGCGCGATCGGAGTCGCCGACGGACGCTGCCGGGTCGAACATGGCCGCCTGGTTCGTCCAGTCCGCGTCCTCGCCGAGCAGCGCGTCGAGGTCGCGGACCGATGCGGGCCGCAGCGCCGTGGGCAGGTAGTCGTTGGTCGAGGACAGTGCGCGTCGCGGGCTCGGCGCACCGGAGAACTCCAACGGCGCGTCGAAGCCGTGGAAGCGAACCCGATCCTGCGGCGCGCGGCCGGCATTGTGCGCGCGGAGCCATTCGACGAGTTCGCGGTTGCCCGGCACCGCGCCGAACCCGTGGCTGAACCCGGTCGCGAGCACCGTGTCGATCTCCGCCGTTCCCCCGGCCACGTAGTCGTCGACGACGGACGCGGCGAAGACATCGGTCTCCAGCACGACCGATCGGTACCCCCGTTCGACGAGGTGACCGAGGAGTTCGTTGCGCAGTAACGGGAACGCCTCGATCCCGTGGGTCGGCTCGCCGAGCGCGAGCAGGGCCGGCGGCTCGGGCCGCGTGGCGAGCAGTTCGTCGAGGGCGCGGCCCAGGCTTGCCGGGTCGTCGAATTGGCGGCCGATTCCACGCAGTGCTGCGGCAGTAGACATGAACACCCCTTGTCGGAAGGAACTGCCCTCGACGATATCGTTGAAGAATCGAGTGAAACTTCTGCGACTCCGAACTGGGATCCAGAGTGTTAAGCCTCAATCGGAGGTGGACGTTGCGACCGATCGACCTCGCCCGGGAACACGGGTTGTCCGCACAGGCGATCCGCAACTACGACGACGCGGGCATCCTCCCGCCGACCGAGCGCAGCGAGAGCGGCTACCGGCGATACACGCCCCTGCACGCGCAGGCTCTACGCGCCTTCCTGGCGTTGCGCCGTGGCCACGGGCACCAGCAGGCAACGGACATCATGCGCGCAGTCAACCGCGGCGACACCGAGTCCGCCTACCGGCTCATCGATGCCGCGCACGTCGCGCTGCTCGCCGAACGCGGCACCCGCACCGAGGTCGCAACGGCCCTGGGCGCCCTGTCCACTACGGCACCGGCCCCCGTCCACGGTCGACCGCCGACCGTGGGCGAACTCGCCCGCCGGCTCGGCGTGCACCCGGCCACGCTGCGCACCTGGGAGACCCAGGGCATCCTGCGCCCCGAACGCGACCGGGCAACGGGTTATCGCGAATACGGACCGGACTGCGTGCGCGACGCCGAGATCGCACGGCAACTGCGCCAGGGCGGCTACCCGCTGTCCCAGGTCGCCCGGTTCCTCGAATCGCTGCGCACGGCGGGCGGGGCGGACGCGTCGACCGCCTTCCTCGACTCGTGGCAGGACCGCCTGACCACGCGCAGCCGCAACCTTCTCGCCGGTGCGGCCCAGCTCGATACCTACCTCACCGTGCTCGATCGGACACGGCAGGGGTGGCCGACGACGTAGTGAGGGCAGTGTCCGCGCGACGTTGCGTGCCGGAACCCGTCGCGCCGAGCCGGGGGCTCGTCCACCACGGCAATGTCGCATCCAATCCTATTTCGGCGCTCTTACCTCGTCCGGCTCCTTGTCCGGCCGCAGTCCCTTCCAACTCGGGTGGCGCAGACTGTCGCCGGTGAACTCGCGATACTCGACGTCCCCGACCAGCACCGGCTCGGTCCATCGGGCGGCCCGGACGACGGGCGTCGGGGGCGTCACGTCGAACGGATCGGTGGGCCGCTCGAGTGCGTCGAGCCGCTCCCACAGGGCGCGCCGGCCGGCGGTGGTGAAGCCGGTGCCGAGGTTACCGATGTGGACGAGACGGCCGTCGTCGTCGTGGGCGCCGAGGACGAGGGACCCGAACGTCGTGCGGTGCATGCCGGTGCCCGGCAGCCATCCCGCGAGCACGGCCTCGGTGCTCTTGCGCAGGGCGGTCTTGATCCATGCCGGAGAGCGGCGTCCCGGTTGGTAGACGGAGTCGGTTCGCTTGCAGACGATGCCTTCGAGGCCGTGATCGCGGGCCAGATCGAGGAGGATCTTCGTGTCGGTGCCGACCCAGTGCGGCGGCGTGCGGACCAGGGGGCCGGACATCGACAGGTCGACCAGCCGGCGGCGACGTTCGAGGTACGGCAGCCCGGTCGTCGGCGCACCGTCGAGCGCGAGCAGGTCGAATGCATAGAACTCCACGAGGGTGGTCCGGATCAGGGCCGCCGTCGGCTTCACCACGTGGATGCGGCTCTGCAACCGAGCGAACGACGGTGCCCCGGACCGCGGATCGGGGGCGACGATCTCCCCGTCGAGGACCATCGGCCGGCCTCGCGACACCGCCGACAGCGCGATCGTCAATTCCGGGTAGACCGCCGAGACGTCCTTGCTGTTGCGGCTGTAGAGCCGGCACCGCTCGCCGTCGCACACCGCCACCGTGCGGGCGCCGTCCCACTTCATCTCCACCGCCCAGCCGGTGCCGATCGGTGGCCGGCCGGGCGTGGCCAGCATCGGTGCGGGTACCGCGGAGCGGGAGGCGGGCATGGGTCGAATTATCCGGTGCGCCGTGCCCGGCTGCAGGGTAACGGTTCGGAATCACCCTGCACCGGAACGAATTACACGCGTGTATTCCGCTGCCGTCCGGTGGTGAGGGTGCATCGCCGCCGTTCTCGATCCGGTGTCGCCACCCGCCGCTCGTCTTGACGACACTCCGGGGAGGTGTCTACCGTCACGCGTATCCACTCAGCGGACACGCGTTCGCATTACGAACACACGGATCGAGGATCGGGTATGAACGATCGGCACCCCGCCGGCCCAGGCGAGTCTCGGGCTCGGCGCGCAGCCTTCGGCAGCTTCGTCGGCGCCGTCATCGACTGGTACGACTTCATCCTCTACGGCCTGGTGGCCGCGCTCGTCTTCAACAAGGAGTTCTTCCCCAACGTCAGCCCGGCCATCGGCACGCTCGCCGCGTTCGCAACTTTCGGCGTCGGGTTCCTCTTCCGGCCGCTCGGTGGAGTGGTCTTCGGTCACTTCGGCGACCGCCTCGGTCGCAAGCGGATGCTGGTGCTCACCATCGTGATCATGGGAAGCGCCACTGCCCTGATCGGCCTGCTGCCGAGCTTCGCGTCGATCGGGTGGTGGGCGCCGGTCCTGCTCGTCACGCTGCGGGCTGTGCAAGGATTCGCGGTCGGCGGTGAATGGGGTGGTGCCGCGTTGATGGCGGTGGAGAGCGCGCCACCGAAGAAGAAGGCTCTCTACAGCAGCGGCGTACAGGTCGGCTACTCCGTCGGCCTGATCCTCGCCACCGGATTCGTCATGCTGATGAGCAGCGTCACGACCGACGAGGCTTTCACCCAATGGGGGTGGCGTGTTCCGTTCGTCGCCAGCATCGTGCTCGTCGCCTTCGGCCTGTGGGTGCGCTCGAGCGTGGAGGAGAGTCAGGAGTTCACCGAGAAGGTCGAGAAGCTCGACGCGGAGCTCGGCGGGCAGAGCCGCAAGCGCATCCCCCTCGTGGAAGCACTGACCAAGCATCCCAAGGCTTTTCTGCAGATCATCGGTCTGCGCTTCGTCGAGCTGTTCTCGATGTACATCGTCACGACCTTTGCGCTCAGCTATTCCACCAACGAACTCGGCATGGAACGCAGTTTCATGCTCAACGTCGGCCTGCTCGTCGGTGCCCTCGGAATGGTGACCATCCCGTTGTTCGCGTGGCTGTCCGACCGGTACGGGCGTCGCCGGGTGTACATGCTCGGTTCCGCACTCGGCGCCGTCTGCGCCTTCCCGTTCTTCGCGATGCTCGAGGGCGGCTCGATGATCGGCACCGTCATCTTCGCGGTGCTGTTGGTCAACATCGCCCACGACATGGTGGTCAGCGTGCAGCAGCCGCTGTTCACCGAGATGTTCGGCGCGGAGTACCGCTACAGCGGCGCCGGGGTGGGCTACCAGGTCGCCAGCGCGGTCGGGGGTGGCTTCACCCCCTTCGTCGCGGCGGCCCTGGTCACCGTCTCCGGCGGATCGTGGCACCTGGTGGCGGTCTATCTCGCCGGCGGATGCGTGATCTCCGGGGTCATCGCCTGGCGGCTCGGACACGACCACGGTGACGCCGGCCGGACCGCCCGGGCGTCACGGACATCGACTGTCGCGACCGCGCCCTGAGACGCGGATCGACCGGAGGCGGCGACGGACGGGGCCCGGGGCGCGGACACCATTGCGTGCGGGGCGGACGGAGGGGCGATCGGAGGATCGTTCGCTCCGCCGCTCCACCAGCCGGAGAGCCGAGCGCTCGAAATCCCTTACGTACAAGGGATTCTCGATCACACCATGCTGCACGGACCGGTTGATCCGCCTCGCCGGGCCGGGTGCGGCCGAGCACGGAACGGGAACCGCCGACACCGCGCACGGCTCACGGTCCGCTGATCGCGAGATCGGCCCCGATCCGCTGGGCCGCTTCCTGCAATCGGGAGACCACTCGTGCCTCGACGTCCGCGCCGGAATGCGCGATGTTCTGCAGGGAGGAGGTGAGGGCGGCGACGATCCGGCCGGTTCGGTCCCGGATGGGCACGGCGACGCCGCGAACCCCCAGTTCCAGTTCGTCCTCGGACAGCGCCCATCCCCGCGCGGCCGTGGCCAGGATCTCGGCGCGCAGCCGGTCCGGGTCTACGAGGGTCTGGTCGGTGAACGCCCGCAGTTCCGTCGTCTCCAGGTAGCGGTCGAGTTCCTCGGCGGTAAGGCCGGACAGCAGGACCCGGCCGTGCGAGGTCGCGTACGCCGGGAAGCGCATGCCGACCGAGATCGCGATCCGCACGATCCGCGGCGAACGGACCCGCGCGACGTAGAGTGCGTCCGATCCGTCGAGCACGGTGACCGAGACGGTTTCCTCGAGTTCGGCGGCGAGTTTCGCCAGGTGCGGTTCGGCCAGCTGCGGGAGCGCGAGACCCGACAGGTAGGAGAAGCCGAAACGGAGAACGCGCGGGGTCAACATGAAGCGACGGCCCTCCTGCCGCAGGAATCCGCGATCGACGAGGGTCAGCAGGATTCTCCGCGTTGTCGATCGGGTGATCCCCACAACCTGGGCCACTTCGCTGAGAGTGCGCTCCCGGTGCTGTTCGTCGAAGCACTCGAGCACCGCGAGCCCACGGTCCAGAGACTCGAGGAAGTACCGTTCACCGGCGGCCGATCGCATGAGCCAATCCTAGGCACGCCACGTGTCTTCACCTGACTCACGGATGGGCCTCCCGGGAGGCAGGCCGGTGCCGCCGCCCCCGTCGAGGCCCCGGAGGTACACCGCGATCGGTCGGGTCAATTGCGCGACGCTCGCGGCGGTGCCGGCGACGAATCCGTCCAGCGACCGGGCGCCGAGCAGCCGGTCTGCGGTCAGTCCCTCGACCAGGCTCACGAGATCGGCGGCCGCGGAGTCGGCGTCGTCGGCGCCGCAGGCGGCCACGAGGTCGCGCGCGGCGGCGCGGGAGAACAGGGCGGTCGCAAGGCCGGCGCGCTGCTCGGCGCCGATGGTCGGGTCGGTGGCCAGGGCGTACCGCACGAGCAGATCCCGGCGGCGGTGGGCCAGGTCGCGGTCGAGTGCCGTCGCGACCGCTCGCGCCGCGGCGTCGACGTCGGGCGGGGTCGGCGGGCGGGTGAGACCGGAGTGCTCGAACGCGTCGCGCGATCGCTCGGCGAGCCGGTGCACTGCGGCGTCGAGCAGGGCTCCGCGGGTGCGGAAGTAGTACGAGCACGAGCCGTCGGGCAGGGCGAGGGCGCGGTCGACGGCGCGGTGGGTCAGCGCGCGCAGTCCGTCGCGGGCGATCAGGTCGAGGGCGTCGCGCTCGTCGCCACCTCCAACTAGCCACCGTCGGGCCTGTTGCCCAACCCCCTGTTCCACCACCTGTTCGAGCCCACCATCGCCCTGCTCGAAGGCCGGCTCGAGGTGGTCGAGGTCGGCGGGCCGATCGACCGTCGCCGCACCGGCACGGCCACCCCGGGCGAGGGGTTCGCGTCGGGCGAGTTCCTCCCGCCCGGCGCCCTCGACGTTCCGGACCCGGGGGAGCGGCGAACCCTGCGACCGTCGGGCCGCGCGCTACCCGCACTCGCCGTGCGCGGCGACGTCGTGTGGTTCGACTTCGCCGACCTGTGCCGCGCCCCCACCGCGCCCGCCGACTACCTCGCCGTCCTCCGGGCCCACCGCGAGTGGATCGTCACCGGCGTTCCGCCGCTGCGCGAGCTCGACCCGGACGCCCTGCGCCGCTTCGGCAACGTCGTCGACGTGCTGTGCGATGCCGACGTCCGGCTCACGGTGTCGGCCACCGTCACGCGCGCCGACTTCGCGACGTCCGTCCCCGCCGAACCCGACGTCGACCGGCTGCTCAGCCGCCTCGCCCTGCTCCGCGAACCCGCCCGGGCCTGGATTCAGGACAGCCAAACCTTATAGACTGCCGCGGTGGTACCACGTTCTTCCGAGCTCGTCGACTGTCCGACGGTTCCGTTCGTCCGACATCTCGCCGAACACGGCGAACGGACCGCACTCGTCTGCGACGGCACCGAGATCACCTATCGCGACCTGGCCGAGCGGGTCGCCGCCGTCGCCGACCGCCTCGGCACCACCCGGCGTCTCGTCCTCGTCGCCGGGGCCAACGCCGTCGACCCGATCGTGGCCTACCTGGCGGCGCTGACCGCCGGTCATCCCGTGCTGCTCGTGCCCGGCGACCGGCCCGAGGCCCTCGCCGCGACGATCGGGGCCTACCGGCCCGACGTCGTCGTCGACGGCGACCGGATCGACGAACTCGCCGACGGCACCACCCACGACCTGCATCCCGACCTCGCGCTGCTGCTCAGCACCTCCGGCTCGACCGGCTCGCCCAAGCTCGTGCGCCTGTCGCAGCGCAACGTGCAGGCGAATGCCGAGGCCATCGCCGACTACCTCGACATCCGCGACACCGACCGCGCGATCACCACCCTGCCGATGCACTACTGCTACGGCCTGTCCGTGCTGCACAGCCACCTGCTGCGGGGCGCCGGGATCGTGCTCACCGACCGGTCCGTCACCGACCGGGGATTCTGGGACCTCGTGCGCCGGCACCGGGTCAGCGCCCTCGCCGGCGTGCCGTACACGTTCGACCTGCTCGACCGCGTCGGCTTCGCCGACATGGACCTGCCGAACCTGCGCTACGTCACCCAGGCCGGCGGCCGTCTCGACCCCGACCGCGTCCGCCGCTACGTCGACGTCGGCCGCCGCGACGGGTGGCAGTTCTTCGTCATGTACGGCCAGACCGAGGCCACCGCCCGCATGGCCTACCTGCCCCCGCACCTCGCCGCGGAGCACCCCGGCACGATCGGCGTCCCCGTCCCCGGCGGCGCTTTCCGCATCGACCCCGTGCCCGAGGCCGGCGACGGTGCCGGCGAACTCGTCTACACCGGGCCCAACGTCATGCTCGGCTATGCCACCGACCCCGCCGAGCTGGCCCTCGGGCGCGTCGTCGACGAACTGCGCACCGGTGACCTCGCCGTCCGCACCGACGCCGGGCTGTACCGGATCGTCGGCCGCCGCTCGCGCTTCGCGAAGCTGTTCGGCCTGCGCATCGACCTGCAGCGCATCGAATCCGTCCTCGCGCGCCACGAACTCGTCGCGTGCTGCGCCGGCGGCGACGACGAACTGATCGTCGCCGTCGAGGAAGCCGACGCCGCGCATGTGCGGGCGATCGCGGCCCGCGCGAGCGGGCTGCCCGAGTCCGCGGTGCGGGTGTGCGTCGTGGCCGAGCTGCCCCGCACCCCCAACGGCAAACCGGACTACCGCGCCGTCGCCGCGCTCGGCGCCGCCCCGGAACCGCCGCAGCCGGCGCCCGCGGCACGGGCCGTGGACCCACGGGAGCTGCGGGAGCTGTACGCGGACGTTCTCCGCCGTGACGACGTCACCGACGACAGCACGTTCGTCGACCTCGGTGGCGACTCGTTGTCGTACGTGCGCATGTCGGTGCGGCTCGAGCGGCTGCTCGGGCATCTGCCCGCGGACTGGCCGACGACGCCGTTGCGTGAGCTGAGCCCGTCGTCGCGCCGGACGCCGTGGGGCTGGCGGATCGTCGAGACCAACGTGCTCATTCGCGCCGTAGCGATCGTGTTCATCGTCGGCTCGCACCTGCACCTGTTCGCCCTCGTCGGTGGGGCGCACGTGCTGCTCGCGGCCGCGGGCTACAACTACGCGCGATTCCAGCTGCCCAAGCCCCGCGCCGAGCGACTGCGCACCACCCTGCTCAGCGTCGCCCGGATCGCCGCGCCGGCCGTCGTGTGGATCGGCGCGGTGCACGCGCTCACCGGCGAGTACCGCTGGTCGAGTGTGTTTCTGCTCAACGGGGTGCTCGGACCGCCCGCGTGGACGAAGGAATGGCGGTACTGGTTCATCGAGGCGCTGGTGTACGCGCTGCTCGCCGTCGCCGCGCTGCTCGCGGTGCCGTGGTTCGACCGGCACGAACGACGGTTCCCGTTTGCGTTCCCGCTCGCACTGGTGGGCGTGGGCCTGCTGACCCGGTACGAGGTGCTCGGGCCGGACATGCCGACCAGTCAGATCCTGGCGTCGTACGTGGTGTTCTGGCTGTTCCCGCTCGGCTGGGCGGCCGCCCGGGCGACCGCGGTGTGGCAGCGGCTCGTGGTGTCCGTCCTGGCGGTGGCGACGGTGCCGGGCTTCTTCCACGCCGAAACAGACCGCACCGCTCTCGTGATCGGCGGAATACTCCTGCTGATCTGGGTGCCGCGGACCTGGTGGCCGGCGCTGCTGGTGCGGCCGGCCGAGGTGCTCGCCGCCTCGTCGCTGTACATCTACCTGACCCACTTCACGGTCTATCCGCTGCTGCGGGACATCGACCCGTGGCTCGCGTTCGCGGCGTCGCTCGTCGTGGGTGTGGCGTACTGGCAGCTGTGGGTGCGGCTGTGGCCGCTCGGCAACAGCATTCGAACGAGCCGCGTGAAGCCCCTGAAGCCGAGCAGTGCGCGACCGGAATCGCCGCGGGCTGAATCCGGGTCGGTCCACGACCGCGGCCGCCGGCTCGGCGGAGCGACCTCAGGGTGAGTCCGTCGCCCAGAGTCTGTGGAGAGGACTCAGGCCCTTGTCGACATAGTCGGCGATCGGGCGGGTGCCGCCGTCGTCGAACCACAGTTCGAGTGCGGCAAAGTAGCCGAATACGAGCGCGTTCGCGGCGACACGGGCCTGGGTCCGGTCGAGCCCCTTGTCGGTGACGAGCAGCGGCGCGATGCGCTGCGCAGCGCGGTCGAGTTCCGCGAGAGCCGCCGTGCGCACGGACGGCTCGGTGAAGAAGTAACGCACCCGGCGCCACGGGCTCCTACTGCTTGTCGGCGCGCTGTCGTGTTCGGTCGAGCCGGCGGGCGCCGCCTCGTATCGTCGAACCACCTGGAGCAGGCTTCCGATCGGGTCCGTCGGATCCAGAATGCCGGAGAGCGTCTCCTGGCTCATCACGTCGAACTCGTCGGAGACCAGCAGACCTTCCTTGGTGCCGAAGTAGCGGTACACCGAGGACGGTGAGACCTCGGCGGCCGCGGCGATCTCCTCGATCGTGACGGCATTGAATCCGCGCTCGTCGAACAGGTCGAGAGCTCGTTCCTGAATCGTGCGCATGGCGGAACGCCGCCACTGTTCGCGAAGACCGGCCATTCGGCCGAGCATACGGCTTGGAGAGTTACTACCAGTCCGCCAGCGGCTGTCGTTCGGATGTTGCATGTCACCCATCGGGCGGTAGAGTGGGTGTCCATCGGAAAGTTACTCTCATTTTGATGGTGACGGTCAGGTTGCCACGACGATCACCGCCTTCCACCGACGAGGGAGCCACCATGACTTCTGAAGCCGTAACCCAGGGATCGCGACATCGCACCGTTCTTGCGGCGATGTGGACCGGACTCGCCTTCACGGTCCTTGCCGCCCTCTACCCGTTCGTCGATCGCGCCACCACGCATGTGCTGGCCGACCACATCCGGCACGGATATCCGTCGTACAGTGCCGGCGAGGTCGACGCGGCTGTCACGGCGTACCTGGTGATCCTCTCCGTCGTGGGCGGCCTCGGCCTCATCAGCTGGCTCGTCACGATCCGGGCGGTACGTGCCGACAGGGGCTGGATACGCTGGGCCGCGCCCGTCGTCTTCGTCGCGGCAGCAGGCATCACACTTGCCGGGCTCACGGTCACCGACACCTCCGGCGAGGTCGGCCTGGCACCCTTGCTGGGCTGGCTTCTGGTGCTTCCCTGCCTGGCCGGGGTGGTGGCGGTTGTCGGGCTGTGGCAACGACGGTGAACGCACGAGCCGTCGCGGCCGGGATCGGTCGCATGACCGTCCGGGCCCTCGGCCGTCACCATGCTTGCGCGCCGCCGGTGCTACCCGAGCGCGTGAGGACGCGCGCGGGTAGCACCGGCGGGCGCGGATATCCGGCGCCTTCTCGTCAGGGCAGCAGGCGGTCGATGAAGCTGTTGCTGAACACCCGGTGCGGGTCGAGCCGGTTGTACACCGCCCGCGCGGAGTCCCAGTTCTCGTCCGCGGGCACGCCCTCCCGGTAGGTGTCGGGCAGGACCTGCTCGATGACCCGCTGGTCCGTGTACGGCAGCTCGGGACCGAACGCCCAGCCCTTGGACCATTCGGGCCGGAACGTGGAGTCGCCGTTGTTGTAGTGACCGCGCATCCACTGCTCCATCTCGCGGTAGAACGCGAACATGCCGGGGGTGCCCGGCACCCCGAGCACGTTGAGCCAGATCGCGGTGTCCCACTCGGGGTGGTCGGGTCGCGGCCGGGTCGCGGAGATGGTCGGGGCCCCGGCGGACGGGACCCGCACGTCGTCGGGCTGATCGAGTCCGCAGCATCGGATCTCGACCGGGCCGTTGAGCGGGTACCGGCCGAGTGCCTGGTAGTGCTCGATGCGTTCGTGGAACCACTGTGTGAAGTCGTGGATCACGTTCGCGATGTTGGCGCGGTTGGTCAGGACCGCGCCGCCGCCCTCCGTGAGCCGCAGGGTGGTGGCCTTGATGTAGAACTGCAGGTCCTTGGACCAGCCCCAGATGTCGCTCGAGTTCGTGGCGGCGAGGCCGGCGACAGTGGTGTTGTAGTAGACCTGCCCGAAGGCCGGCGCGATGGCGGGGTTGCCGGCCGTCATCTGCCCGAGCAGGTCGGTGACGGGCTCGGGGACGTTGTCCGAGAACGGATAGTTGTACGGGCCGAACACCTCTCGGGACGTCGCCGGCTTCTGCGGAGCGAGGGACCACACCTTCATCCACGGCTTGTCGGTGAACGGATACCAGATCGCCTCCGCGCGCCCGCAGGCCCGCACGAAGCTCTCGAAGGTGCGTCCCGGTGCTCCGGCAGGCGCGAACAGCTCGCGCCAGTCGATGTCGGTGTAGCTCTGGCACCGCATCCGGGTGTCCGGGCCGGCCTGCAAGGTGACCGAGGTGACGAACGTCCGGCCGAGGTGGGCGAGCAGCGCGGTGATGTCCGCGTCGGCGCGCGTGTAGGTGCGCAGCGCGTACTCGCTGCCGTTCCACGCCACCGTGGTCAGTTCCGTGACGAGATTGCTCAGGGAGCCGAACGTGTGTCCCGGGACGTTCTTTTCGCCGTCGGCGGGCAGCGCCGCACCGTGCGCGTTGACGGCCAGGGCACCGGCGACGGACAGCACGCCGGGGGCGGGGAGGTTGGCCCAGCCGAGGCCGTGCCCCTGCAGCGCCGTGGTGATCGCGTCGAGCGTGGCTCCGGCTCCGGCGGTGACGGTGGCGGGATCCGAACCGGAGTGCACCGCCACCCCGTTCAGGTGCGCCATCGTGTCCGCCAGGATCACCCTGTCCACCGGTGCGCCGTTGACGATGGTCAGCGGAGTCCAGCCGTGCATCGCGCCACGCGGCCGGATGGTGTAGCCGTGAGCGTGGGCCCAGTTCGCGAGCCGGACGACGTCCTCGGGACTGCGCGGGGTGCACGTCCAGATCGCGTCGAGCATGATCTCCTTGGACCAGTTCTGGTAGGCCTGCTGGTAGAGGGTGATGCCGTCGGGAAACGCGGCCGGGGTGGTCAGGGTGGCGCCGGACGAGCCGGCCGGTACGGCGTGGACGGGGGTCCAGCCGCCGAGCGCGGTGGCGGCGAGCGCGCCCGCGCCGGCGGCGAGGAAACCCCGGCGGGACAGGCGCAGGGGTGCGGTGCGAATCGTCATGAACACACTGCTTTCTCACCGGCCCGTGCCGGGCCGGTGCTGGGGGAGGAGGGGGTGTCAGGCGATGGTGAGGACCACGTCGGTGAGGGCGGGCGCGAGGTCGCGCTCGACCACCGCGGCGCTCGCGAGCAGCCGGTCGCCGGTGCGCCAGGCGCGCACCCGCAGGGTCTCGCCGGGAAAGACGACGCCGGCGAACCGGGCCGTGAATCCGCGCACGGACGCGGCATCACCGTCGAGCGCCGCGTCGGTGAGCGTCTTGCAGACGATCCCGTACGTGCACAGCCCGTGCAGGATCGGAGCGGGGAACCCGGCGGCCTGCGCGAACTGCGGGTCCGAGTGCAGCGGGTTGCGGTCGCCGCACAGCCGGTACAGCAGGGCCTGTTGCGGCAGCGTCGCGACGTCCACCTCGAAATCGGGTGTCCGGTCCGGTAGTTCGACGGACTCGGACGGTCCGCGTTCGCCGCCGAAGCCGCCCTCGCCGCGGGCGAAGATGGACGAGCGGGCCGTCCACAGCGGGGTGCCGGCCGGATCCGTGGTCGTCGACTCCTGCACGATCACCGCGGCCTTGCCCTTGTCCCACACCTCGGCGATTCGGGTCACGGTGCGGCCCTTGCCTTCCGGTGGTAGGGGAGCGTGCACCGTCACCTCCTGGCGGCCGTGCACCACCTTCGCCAGATCGATCTCGATGCCCGGGAACGAGACCTTCGGCGGCTCGGTGGCGTGGAACGTCGCGGCGACGGTGGCGAAGGTGGGCAGGACCTGCGGATCGCCGTCGCGCAGGTAGCGCAGCTCACCGCGGTCGGTGGGACGCGCGCCGGCGCCGAGACCGAGGTGATAGAGCTGGACGTCGCTGCTGCTCCAGGCGAATTTCTGGGCGGACAGTTCGGCGCCGAGTGCGACGGCGGGATCGATGGGCACGCGGGACCCTTTCTGTTCGGCGGACGGGGCTCGGCTGGATCGACTGCGGCTCAGTGCTGTTCGGCGGTCTCGGAGACCGGCCGCGCGGCGGGCTGGTCCGGTCGGCCGAGGGCATCGAGGACCGCGAGATAGGCGAAGGTCATGGCCGGGCCGATCGTCGCGCCGGGGCCGGCGTAGGTGTGGCCCATGACGGGACCGCTGGCGTTGCCGGCCGCGTAGAGCCCCTCGATGACGGTCCCGTCCTCGCGCAGGACCCGGGCGTCGGCGTCGGTGCGCAGGCCCCCCTTGGTGCCGAGATCGCCGGGCACCACCTTGATCGCGTAGAAGGGGGCCTTGTCGATGGCGCCGAGGCTCGGATTGGGCTTGTTGCGCGGGTCGCCGTAGTAGTGGTCGTAGCCGGATTCGCCGCGTCCGAAGTCCTCGTCCCGGCCCGCGCGGGCGAAGCCGTTGAATCGTGCGACGGTCGCGGTGAGGGCGTCCGCCGGCACGCCGATCTTCTCGGCGAGCTCGTTGATCGTTCCGGCCGCGACCACCACACCCGCCTTCAGCCACCGCTTGGGGAAGGGGCTGCGGGGCGTGATGCCGGCGAAGGTGTAGCGATTGCGGTAGCGCTGGTCGAGGATCATCCAGCACGGGATGTTCTCGCCGGGTCCGTCGCCCCGGCCGTGGCGGCCGCCGTACATGGCGTGCACCGCCTCGACGTACGGAGCGGATTCGTTGACGAAGCGCCGGCCCGCCGCGTTGACCATCATCGAGCCCGGCAGGCTGCGCTCGGACAGGGCGAACCACGGGCCCCCGGTGAGCGGGAAGGACGGGCCCCACCAGGCGTCGTCCATGAAATCGACGGCGGCACCGAGGGCCTGGCCCGCACGGATGCCGTCCCCGGTGTTGGCCTTCGCGCCGACGGTCCACTCGGTGCCGATCGGGGCGCGCTGATACTGCGTGCGCATCTGTTCGTGGTGTTCGAAGCCGCCGGAGGCGATCACGACGCCGCGGCGGGCCCGGATGGTGCGCGCCCGCCCGTCCGACTCGACGCGCACACCGCGCACCACCCCGTCCTCGACGACGAGGTCCGTCAGGGCGGTGTTCAGCAGCAGCGGTACCCCGGCGTCGCGCAGGCCGACGCGGAGTCCGGCCATGAGCGCCTGGCCGCGGACCAGCAGGTGCTTCTTCGTCGCGCGTGCCCACAGGTACCGCATGCCGACCTTCGCGGCGCGGACCGGTCCGCGCGGGTTGCGCATGAGGAGATTGAGCCACTTGTAGTCGGCCTGGGTGATGACGAAGTTCGGCGGGCCCTTGACGTAGTCGGGCTCGAGCAGGGCGAGGTCGTCGCCGAGGCGCTTGCCGTCGAACGGCTTCGGCTCGACGGACCGCCCGCCGAGCCGGCCGCCGGGGGCCTCGGGGTAGTAGTCGGAGTAGCCCGGCACCCACTGCAGTTCCAGGGCGCTGTGCTTCAGCACGAAGGACAGCATCTCCGGCCCGCGGTCGATGTAGGTGTCGATCTTGTCGGCGGGCACCACGTCGCCGATGATGCTGTGCAGGTAGGTGCGGGCCGAGTCCGGGGTGTCGGTGACCCCCGCGGCCCTCAGGGCCTCGTTGTTCGGGATCCACACCCCGCCGCCCGAGCGCGCGCTCGAGCCGCCGTAGTGGGGTGCCTTCTCGATCAGGACGACGCTCGCGCCCTGGTGCGCGGCGGTCAGCGCGGCGGTCATTCCGCCGGCACCGCTGCCGACTACGACGATGTCGTATTCCTGCTTGATCATGTAGAACACGTTATAGAATGATGGCGCGGTGAGTCCATCCCCTCTGCCAGGAAGAATCACCCGCACACCACGGGCCGAACGGAAACAGGTTGCAGAACATGCCGGTCGCCGGTGAACAGGAAGGAACCGCAATGCTGCCGACGCAACTGCGCACCCGGCTGGCGGACGAGCTCGACGCCGCCGAACGCGACCGCACCCCCGTCGACCCGCTCGTGGCCCGGCACCCCGACATCGACGTCGTCGACGCCTACGAGATCCAGCTGATCAACATCCGTCGCCGGCTCGCGGCCGGTGCCCGCGTGGTCGGCCACAAGGTCGGGCTGTCCTCCCTGGCCATGCAGCAGATGATGGGCGTGGACGAACCCGACTACGGCCACCTGCTCGACGACATGCAGGTCTTCGAGGACCGGTCCGTCGACACCTCGCGGTACTGCTTCCCGCGGGTGGAAGTCGAGGTGGCCTTCGTGCTCGGCAAGGACCTGCCCGGCGCGGACTGCACCGAGAGCGACGTCCTCGACGCCACCGTCGCGTTCGCGCCGTCCATCGAACTGATCGACAGCCGGATCAAGGACTGGAAGATCGGCCTCGCGGACACCATTGCCGACAATGCCTCGTCCGCCGGATGGGTGCTCGGCGCGCAACGGGTGGCGCCGTCCGACGTCGACATCAAGGGCATCGACGCCGTGCTCACCCGCAACGGCGAATGCATCGCCGAGGGGCGCAGCGACGCGGTGCTCGGCAATCCCGTCACCGCCGTCGCCTGGCTCGCCCGCAAGGTCGAGAGTTTCGGGGTGCGGCTGAAGGAGGGCGACATCGTCCTGCCCGGCTCGTGCACCCGGGCCGTCGACGCGCGCCCCGGCGACGAGTTCCACGCCGAGTTCGCGGGACTGGGCTCCGTCTCGCTCACGTTCTCGTGACCACCCGGTCCCGACTGCAAGGAGAAACAATGGCCAAGGCACGTGTCGCGATCGTCGGGTCGGGCAACATCAGCACCGACCTGCTCTACAAACTGCAACGCTCGGACCTGCTCGAGCCTCGCTGGATGATCGGCATCGACCCGGCGAGCGAGGGCCTCGCCCGCGCCCGCACGCTCGGCCTGGAGACGTCGGCCGAGGGCATCGACTGGTTGCTCGCACAGCCCGAGAAGCCGGACCTCGTCTTCGAGGCGACGTCCGCGTACGTGCACCGGGCGGCGGCACCGCGGTACGAGGCGGCCGGCATCCGGGCGATCGACCTCACCCCTGCCGCCGTCGGACCGGCCGTCGTGCCGCCCGCGAACCTCGGGGCGCATCTCGACGTGCCCAACGTCAACATGATCACCTGCGGCGGTCAGGCCACCATCCCGATCGTGCACGCCGTCTCCCGGGTGGTGGACGTGCCCTACGCCGAGATCGTGGCGTCGGTGGCGTCGGTGTCCGCCGGGCCGGGCACCCGCGCCAACATCGACGAGTTCACCAAGACCACCAGCCGGGGCATCGAGACCATCGGCGGGGCCCGCAAGGGCAAGGCGATCATCATCCTGAATCCGGCAGACCCGCCGATGATCATGCGCGACACCATCTTCTGCGCGATCCCCGAGGACGCCGACCGGGACGCGATCGCCGAGTCCATCCACCGCGTCGTCGCCGCCGTGCAGGAGTACGTGCCCGGCTACCGCCTGCTCAACGAACCGCAGTTCGACGACCCGACCGTCGTGTCCGGGGGGTACGCCACCGTGACCACCTTCGTCGAGGTGGAGGGCGCCGGTGACTTCCTGCCCCCGTACGCCGGCAACCTCGACATCATGACCGCGGCCGCCACCAAGGTGGGCGAGGAGATCGCCCGCGAACTCCTCTCGGCGGACTCCCTCCCCTCGAACACCTCCGTGAAGGCGTGACTCCGATGACCGCTACGAACAACGATCTCCGCCGCGACGACATCTTCTTCGAGCCGTCGTGGGACATCCGGGTGACCGACACGTCGCTGCGCGACGGCTCGCACCACAAGCGTCACCAGTTCGACCGGGAGGAGGTGCGCGCCGTCGTCGCCGCCCTCGACCTGTCGGGCGTCCCCGTCATCGAGGTCACGCACGGCGACGGCCTCGGCGGATCCTCGTTCAACTACGGGTTCTCGAAAGTGCCCGAGCAGGAACTGATCAAGATCGCCGTCGACACCGCGCAGCACGCGAAGATCGCGTTCCTCATGCTGCCCGGCGTCGGCATCAAGGAGGACATTCTCGAGGCGCAGGACAACGGCGCCTCGATCTGCCGCATCGCCACCCACTGCACCGAGGCCGACGTGTCCGTCCAGCACTTCGGGCTCGCCCGCGAGCGCGGGCTCGAGACCGTGGGCTTTCTGATGATGGCGCACACCGTCACCCCGGAGAAGCTGGCCGAGCAGGCCCGCATCATGGCCGACGCGGGCTGCCAGTGCGTGTACGTCGTCGACTCGGCCGGCGCGCTCGTCCTCGAGCAGGTCGCCGAACGCGTCGAGGCGCTCGTCGCTGAGCTGGGTTCCGACGCGCAGGTCGGGTTCCACGGGCACGAGAATCTCGGCCTGGGCGTGGCGAATTCGATCGCGGCGGTCCGCGCGGGTGCCAAGCAGATCGACGGGTCGGCCCGCCGCTTCGGCGCCGGTGCCGGCAACACCCCGGTCGAGGCGTTCGTCGGTGTGTGCGACAAGGTGGGGATCAAGACCGGCATCGACTTCTTCGCCGTCGCGGACGCTGCGGAGGACGTCGTGCGCCCCGTCATGCCCGCCGAGTGCCTGCTCGACCGCCAGGCCCTGATGATGGGCTACGCCGGGGTGTACTCGAGCTTCCTGCGCCACGCCGAGCGCCAGGCCGTGCGGTACGGGGTCTCCGCCGCGGAGCTGCTCGTGCGGGCCGGCAAACGCAAGCTCATCGGCGGTCAGGAGGACCAGCTGATCGACATCGCCCTCGAACTCCAGCGCGAACAGCAGTCCGCCTGACCGACCGAATGTCACATGGCGTCGATCCGATCGACGCAATGTGACATTCGGCCCCGGGAACCGTCGCTGCGCTCGCGCGCTCCCCCCGGGGTGCTCTGCCCGTAGCCGGGTGGATGAATGACGGTGCATGTGCCACCGACGCGGTCAAGCCTGACTGGGCCGTCTCCGGGCCGGCCCGGCCCGGCCCGACCGATGCCACGATCTCCTGGCCGATATCCGCGGGGACTGTGAACCGATCGTGGGCGAGAGCCGCCACAGCCCGGTGGCGGCGAGGATATGCCACAGCGCGTGGCCTTGCAGGACACTACTCGGCCGGCAGAGCGAGGTCCGGTCGCCGATGGTGCCGAGCACGGCGCCGGACGCGAGAAGCAGTGCCGCGACGATCGTCGTGCGGCGCAGGTGCGGACGGACGCGGGCGCGTTCCAGGGCGAGTCCCACGGTGACCGCGGCGAGCAGTGCCTGCACGATCGTGGAGGCGCTCGAGCCGGCTGCGACGATGGGAACCATCACGAGCGGAACGACGAGCCACCACCGCGGCGACAGCGGTCGGTCGAACCGGTCGGAGGCGGCGTCGACGGCTATGTACGCGAGCAATGTCGCGATCGGTATGTCGTGTGCGTAGGCCTGCCACGGCGGGTGTGGTCCGTGCGCTACGAGGGATCCGACGCCGACCGCGATGACGAGGAGACCGTAGGTCACCGTCGGCGTGCCGTGCCGACGACGTGCGAGCACGGCCAGGCCGGCGATCACGAAGGCCAGGCTGGTGACGGCGGCCGCTGGCTGCCCGAGAAAGCCTGCGTCTCGAGAGAGCTCGCAGACGTTCGCCAGCATCATGGCTCGAGGCTATCCGTTACCGGTCCGCGTCGGATATACACAACGGAAGTCGTCTCGACCTGGTTGTCGGGCCGAACGGTGCCGGAGTGGCCGGCGCTGGTTGCTCATCTCTCGGTTCGTCGACTTCCACCGTGCCAGTCCTGCTCCACTCCGACCTCGTCGAGAGCGACACCGAGACCCGGCAGCTGCGGTAGCTCACGCAGACTACGTTTGAGTTCCGCGAAGCCTGGGAAGCTCGCCAGCCCGACGACGTGGTCCCACAGGCGGAGGGCATCCTCTTCGTCGGGTAGCCGGCTGATCACCGGCCCGAAGAAGGCCACGCCGTTCGGCGGCTGGAAGTGGATGATCGGCGTGCCGACGTCCTTGCCGGTCAGGCGCAGTGCCTCGTCGGTCTCCGCCTGGATGAGCGCATCGAGCGAGGGATCGTCCAGCGCGTCCGCCACCTGCACGGGTAGGCCCGCCCGGGCCAGGATCGGCTCGAGGAAAGCCCGTGTTCCTTGCTGTTCCGGTCCGGCGGTGTTGTCGGCGTCCGGCGCGGTCTCGAATATCCGCGCACCGAGCGCCCGGTACAGCGGATCCACCGCCTCGCGCCCGTGCTCGGTCCGCACTCGCGCCGCGACCCGGAGCAGCCGCAGCCCACTCGTGTGACCGGCTTCGTACTCGGGCGGGAAGTGAGCGTCGTAGTCGACGTGCGCGTTGATCAGGCGCAGCGAAATGAACCGCCAGTCGACTCGGTATTCGCGCTGGGCCGCGACCAGGCGCACCCATTTGCTGGTCATCCAGGCGAACGGGCACACCGGGTCGAAGTAGAAGTGGATGTCCGCATCACTCATGCCTCGCCAGTCTACGGAGTGCTCGGGCGGTCGCCGGCACACCGCACCGTCGTAGGTCTCGTCTCCGGGGCGCAGGCACCACGCCGAGGCTCCCGTCACGGGTTACCGAGACGGGCCGGCCGAATTCGGCGGATGAAGAGTGGGTCGGTCGGGAGGTCGGCCAGAACTCCCCGGTACTGCAACGACGCCCAGCGATCTTGTCGTTCGTAGTGGCGGACCCGGCAAGGTCCGCGTGAGGCGGCGTCGGTGTGGCCTATGCCGCGCGAGGGGGTGCTGGTTCATACCGGCAACTCGGTTGAGCAAGCATCGGGTTGCTTTGGCTCGGCGGGTGCGTCCCTCGCATCATCGCCGACGGATGCATCACCTCAAGGCTCGACAAAACTTGTGCGCCTGCGAAACCACATTCCGTTCGGACCGCTCGCGGTGCACGCAGGCTGGGACCATCGACCACGAGTGCGGTACCGATGCCGAGCATCCAGACGTCCTCGGCGACGGCGGGGCCGTTCTGGGTGGGCCGGACCCAGCCGTTTTCGTGCATGCCCGAGGTCTTTCAGTACATGGTCAGCAGTCCACCGCTGAACGCGACCAGAGCGCCCGGCCAGGGCGGAGGGCACGAACGGTGCGAGCAGTACGGCCTCGAGGGCGGTTTCGGCGGCGGTGAGTGTTTTGCCGAAGGTCTCGGGACGCATCGTGCGCACTGCGGAGGTGACGTTGGCGGCCAGCTCCTGCAGACCCGCCGCTGCCTCGGGGAAAGGTCCCGTTTGCTCAGTCCGGAGGTGAAGAAGAGCACGGAGTTCTGGCGGGCCGGGCGTCGATCGCGGTCTCAGCTACCTCCTGTCTCCAGCGCGGTGAGGAAGACCAGCACCACGGTTGCCACAGCGAAGACGCCGTGGGCGGCTACGACGGCCAGAGCGAAGTGACCGCAGCCGACAGCCGGCGGGAACCGGGTCGCTCGGGGCTGGCGAGCTCCGCCTTTGACGATCCAGGTGGCGAAGAACGAAACCACCGCCGGCGGTCAGAAGCCAGGTCACCAGTGCAGCGAGATCCATGTCCTCTCTTGTGGTCAACGCAGTGAGGATCTCCTTGCGTCTCTCAGGTGGGGGACGGCGAGGTGAACCTGGGTCGCTTCGCCGGCCGCACACACCCCCGTAGCGATAGGCGAGCTCGCCACCCAGAGAGCCGGATACCCCCAGCATGGCCGAGCTCTGGCAACCCTGGAGAACGCAGGCCGACCGCACAACGCCATGCACATGGCCGAGTACCTCGACCTCGTGCACCCGCAGCCCGGTGAGGAGGACTTGGAGATGGCCCTCGGGCAAGTTCCTGGGCGGCCCGTACCGGCATGACCCCCACCGATCGACTCAATTGCTGCTGTCAGTCGTCCACAGCAGCTCGGGCCGGATCGAGCCCATCCCGTACATCTGCACGCCTTGGACGCCGTTGCCGATCACAGCGGCCGGTGCTGTGCGGATGTACCACACGACGGGGGTCAGCTCGACGATCCGCTCCTGCGCGATCTCGTACGCGGCGATGCGGTCGTCGAGTTCGGGGCCCTTCGGCCGTCGTCGAGGACTGCGTTCAGCTCGGGGTCCTCGATACCGGTGAAGTTGCCGGTCGAATCGCTGTGGAAGTTGGCCCACAGCGCGGTATCGAGGTCGAGAATTGTCGCCGACGTGATCGCGACATCGAAATCGTGACTGTTCAGCCGCGGCAGAGCCGAGGCGAATTTATGACCTCGAGTCGGACATCGACGTGGTCGAACGCGCGCAGGTGCGCATGGACTGCTTCGGCGACCGCCTTGTTCTCGACCGAGGTGTACGCCAGGAACGTGAAGGACACAGGCTTCCCCTCGGCGGCAAGCTCGTCGAACAATTCCTGCGCCGCGGCGGGGTCGTGGGTTGCGGTCTCGATGTCCGCGTAGAACGGCACAGGACCGCGATCCGGAAGACGGTGGGAGAAGCCCTGGCGTCGTTCCGGGGGATCTCGGATGCCCTCGCGGCCGAGTGGTGGCTGTCGAGGCTACGGATACCGGGCACCCGTGACGGGCCGACACCTGCGTGGAGTCGACCGCCGGCGGCGTCGCCGTCGCCACGGGTACGTGATGCCCCGAACGGTGAGGATCCTCTCGGGATGCCGGGGCGAGAACGTGCGGGCATCCGGCCACGGGCACGTGCTCTTCGTCGACGTTTCCGCGGCGGGCAGGGTTGTCCGGCTTACGGTACCGGGCAAACGTCGCACCGGTGACATCGTCGCGGGAAAGGCGCTGTCCGGTGAGCGCTCGGCCCGTATGGTGAAGGAATGACAGGAGCCGGCTCCGGCGACGACACCGTCCCCCGCGATCTGCTCGATGTCCATCTGCCGATCTACGACGTCGCGTTGACCGAACACGTGGCGGTCGAGGCCGACGTGTCCGCCACCTTCCGGGCGGCCCACGACCTCGATTTTCTCAGCGTGCGCACACCGCTGCTGACCTCGGCATTCTTCGTGCGCAGTCTGCCCGCACGTCTGGCGCGCAAGCCGTCGCCGCGGCTGCCCGAACTGCGCATGTTCGCGGACCCGTCGTCGGCCGGGTTGCCCGGCTGGCTTGTTCTCGGAGAAGTGCCGCCTCGAGAGATCGCCTTCGGCGCTGTCGGCAAGTTCTGGCAGACCGACATCGAATGGCGCGACGTTCCACTCGACCGTTTCGCCGCCTTCGACGAGCCGGGTTGGGGCAAGATCGGCTGTCATTTCCTGATCCGGCCCAACGGCTCCGGCCGCAGTGTGCTCAGCTACGAATGCCGCACGGCCACCACCGATCCGCAATCCCGGAGGAAAATGCTGCGGTATTGGTGGCTGATCCGGCCCTTCGTCGGTCACATCATGCGTGCCACCGTGCGGACTATCGCTGCCACTGCCGGCCACGGCACGTGATGCGACGGGCGTCCACCTGCCATCTCGGGCGAGGAGTCTGGCGTCTGCGTCCTGGCGTCACCGGTTGAAAGGAAACCTGGCGAGCGGGACGCACAACGGTGTGGTGACGGAGCAGTGGTAGTACGAGATCACTGCCGGCGGCCGCGTGTGGTTCCTGGTCGATCACGACCGTCGCATGTCGTGGCTGCGGCATGCCGGGGCGAGGCATCCCACGCCCCGAGTGATGACGGCCTGAGGTGTTGTCGGTGGAGGATCCAGAACCGAAGGGGGACCGAGCGTAGTGGCCAGGCGCGCCGATCGTGGGTCGACGGGCCGATCGCTTACGGCTTCACAAGTCCTGTCCGGTAGGCGATGACGACCAGTTGCGCGCGGTCGCGAGCGCCGAGTTTCACCATGGCATGGCTGACGTGGGTGCGGGCGGTGGCCGGGCTGAGGCAGAGTTCGGCGCCGATCTCGTTGTTGCTCATGCCCATACCTACCAGCTTCAGGACCTCACGTTCCCGGTCGGTGAGGGCCGCAAGCCGATGATCGGCGGCCTTGTCGGCTGTGCGCTGGGCGGTGAACTGGGCGATGAGGCGGCGCGTGATGCGCGGTGCGAGCAGAGCTTCTCCGGCGGCGACCACGCGGATACCGTGCAGGAGCTCGGCCGGGCCGGCGTCTTTGAGCAGGAAGCCGCTGGCGCCGGCCTGCAGGCCTTCGAAGACGTAGGCGTCGGTGTCGTAGGTGGTCAGGATGAGGATGCGTACGTGTTGGAGCCCGTTGGTGGTGGCGATCTGTCGGGTGGCCTCGATGCCGTCCATCTTCGGCATACGGATATCCATGAGCACGACATCCGGGCGCAGAGCACGGGCCTGCTCCACGGCTTCGGCGCCGGTTGCGGCTTCCCCGACCACCGTGATGCCGTCCTCGACCTCGAGGAGGATCTTGAAGCCGGACCGCACCAGATGCTCGTCGTCTACGAGTAGGACCTTGATCGGAGTGCCGCGGCCGGATGCGCTTGTCACCGGGTTCATACCTTCATCGTTGCGGTCGGGGCCAAGGGCAGCCGGGCGGTGACGGCGAAGCCACCGCCCGGGAGCGGGCCGGCGTCGAAGTCTCCGCCCAAGAGCTGGCAACGCTCGCGCATCCCCACGATCCCGCGGCCGCGTGTGCCCGTGCCGGCGAACCCGGCGCCGGCACGGTCGGCGCCCCTGCGGCCGGCCGCCTTGTCGGTGTCCCCATCGGTACGCGGGCCGTCGTTCGTCACGCGGACTTCCACGACGTCGGGGCCGTAGTTCAGTGCGACCGCGACCCGGGTCGGTCCGACATGGCGAATCACATTGGTGATCGACTCCTGCAGGATCCGGTACACGGCGCTGCCTACCGCGCTGGGTACGGGCGGTGGGGGTGATGTCGTCTCCAGTTCGATGTCGAGCCCGGCTTCGCGTGCGCTGGTGGTGAGTTCGTCGACCTGTCCGAGCCCTGGGGGTGGGAGGCGGCCGTCGTGGTCGTCGCGAAGGACTCCGAGGATGGCCCGCATCTCCTGCAGGGCCCGGGAACTGGTCTGCTCGATGGCCTCGAGCGTTTGGCGTGCTCGTTCGGGTCGCTTGTCCAGCACGTGTGCGGTGACTCCGGCTTGGACGTTGATGATGGCGATGGCGTGCGCGACGGTGTCGTGGACCTCGCGCGCGATCCTGAGTCGTTCCTCGTCGACCCGCGCGCGGGCTTCGTCCTCACGAGAGCGCTCTGCCAGTTCGGCGCGCTCGAGCGCTTCCTCCGCGATCACTCTCCTCGAGCGGACGCTCTCCCCGAGGGCGGCACTCATGCCCGCGGCGCCGATCCGGAAGTACACCCAGCCGATGGCGGCGGGGGGTTCGATGTCGGTCGCGGCGATCAGCCAGACCGCGGCCAGCGCTGCAATGCCCACCCCGGCGAT
This sequence comes from Rhodococcus sp. 14C212, assembly GCF_011058195.1. Taxonomy (NCBI): domain Bacteria; kingdom Bacillati; phylum Actinomycetota; class Actinomycetes; order Mycobacteriales; family Nocardiaceae; genus Rhodococcus; species Rhodococcus sp. 14C212. The sequence continues at coordinate 63,309 of NZ_JAALEH010000006.1, forward strand.
CGCCAGCGAGCGACGTCCGTCGCCGCGGGCGGTGAGGGTGTAGAGGGCCACGAACAGGCCCAGCCATGCGGGGCCGTCCGGGAAATCGAGGGTGTAGTACACCATGCTGGCGAGCGCGGTCACGGCGAACACTGCGACGGGCCAGCGGCGGCGCAGGACCAGGACCGCGCCACCGGCGATCAACAGCAGGTAGCCGAGGTTCCCGGGGTCGGACAGGGAGCGCAGCACTGCTTCGGGCTCCCCGCTGTTGCGGACGACGGTGCCCTGGACCTGCATCACAGTGATGAATACCGCCAGCAGCACATCCTGCGCCCAGGCGGGCGGGCGGAACAACGTGACGCGATCCTGCATGGCGCGATCATAGGGTTCCGGGTGAGGAAAACAACTCCCGTGAACTGCGCGGCCGCCTACGTCGAGGAGCGTGGTTGCGCGCGAGCCACCTACGTCGAACTTCGTATCCGCTGTCGCCCGCCGTCCGAGGACATCCCGTTGCCGAGACGCGACGATCGTATGCGTCCGCTCAACGACGGAGGCCTCCACGAGCGCGGCCGGAACCCGTCGTTCGACCGAAAGGATCCGCAATGCCTGTCCTCGATTTGCTTGCCGCACCGGCGATCACGCCCGTCTCCGTTGTCGCCGCCGGTTACGAGCTCGGCGTCGGGCGAACCGTGCCTACCGCGGCAGCCGTGCTGGGGCTGATCAGCGCCGTCGCCGGCGGGCTGGCTCTGGCCCGAGCCCGACGCACCGGCACCGGACGTGCCCGGACGATCGTGGCCCTGGTGCTGGGACCGATCAGCGTCATCGCCGGTGGGGTGCACGGGGTCAACTCCGCCGGTGGACTCGGCACCGGCAACGGGCTCGCCGGCGCCGTCCTCGCCGTGGCGCTCGGGCTGATCGGCACGGTCCTCGGCGGGCTGGCTCTGGCCCGCTCTCGTCGCACCAGCCGAGCCGGCCACGATTCCAGGCCGGTGCCCGCATCGTGACCCCCGTCCTTCAGCGTGCACCCGCGGTGCCGGTGCGCGGTAGCCGAACCGTGGCGGGTTCGACCTGCCACCATATGAGTGTGGGTTCGTCTTCTGTGGCCCCGACCGTCGACCGGTTTAGGGCGTTGGCGCGGTCGTCACCGTGGCGCTGCGGTGTCCCTCGGTGCGAACGGGCTCGTCACCGCGTTGCCGGCACGCTCGGACGTCGACTATGTCGCGCCGTTCTTCACCGAATATCATTGGGCGGCAATGCTCAATCCCGTCGAGTTGGCCGACAGCGACCGGTGCGCACATCCCGAACTGCCGGTACGGCCGGCCGAGCTGACCGAGGTCGAGCATTACGGTCGGCCCACCTGGCAGGCGAGGGTGGGGCCGACCCGCTTCTACGATCCGCGGTGTGACTGTTGTGCGTTGTTGACCGGCCGGTTCGATTACGGCAGCGACGAACCAGGTTGGGTTCCTGAGGTCGAGTCCGTGGTGCGCCTCGACGTCGGGACCGGGGTGTGTGTCTGGATCCGCCATCTGTACGACGCGCCGACCGTCGATCTCGACCTGCGGATTATTGCGGTCGACGAGCCGCTGGACGATGCGTTGTTCTACTCGCGCCGTCGGCGGGGCTTGTTTTCTCGTCGCAGGTGATCCGGTCAGGACGTGAGAACGGCACCCGCTCCGCACGGTGGAAAGGCGCTGTCCTCTGCCGGGTGATCATGAGACATGAACAGGCCACTGACCTGGGCTGCCGGTGCGCGGGTACAGACCGTCGAGCACCTGGCGGCCGGGTGTGTTCTCGGTCGTGAGCGGCGGGACAGGTGGTGCGGTGGCTACCCTCGATTGATGACTGCATTCCCGGAGTCCACGGTGAGCACGAACTCGGCGGTGGCCGGCTTCGAAAGCACCTTTGCCGACGAGTTGGCCGCCCTCGCGGTGCCGTGGCAGGGCGCTCATGCCCCCGACCCGACGTTGCTGGTGCTCAACGAGCAGCTCGCGGTGTCGCTGCGGTGGGACGTGGAGGTGCTGCGGAGCGAGGTCGGGATCGGGGTGCTGTCCGGCTCGACGGCGCCGGCCGGGGCCACGCCGGTCGCGATGGCGTATGCGGGACATCAGTTCGGCGGGTACGCACCCCTGCTCGGGGACGGCCGGGCGTTGCTGCTCGGCGAAGTGGTGGGCAGTGACGGTCGGCGAGTGGACCTGCACCTGAAGGGCTCGGGGCCCACGCCTTTTTCTCGGGGCGGTGACGGGTTCGCGGTGCTCGGCCCGATGCTGCGCGAATACCTCGTCAGCGAGGCCATGTATGCCCTCGGTATTCCCACGACGCGCGCGCTGTCGGTGGTCTCGACGGGCCGCCGCGTACGCCGAGACGGCGCACAGCCCGGTGCCGTGCTCGCCCGGGTCGCGGCCAGTCACCTGCGGGTCGGCACCTTCGAATTCGCGGCCCGGCAGGAGGGGGTCCTGCAGCGGCTGGCCGACTACGCGATCGCCCGCCACTATCCGGAGGCGACCGAGCTGCCGGCGACGGGTGAGGGCAGTCGCTACCTGGCGTTCTTCGAGGCGGTGGTCGAGGCACAGGCAGCACTGGTGGCGCAGTGGACGCTCACCGGCTTCGTGCACGGGGTGATGAACACCGACAACACGACCATTTCGGGGGAGACCATCGACTACGGTCCGTGCGCCTTCCTCGATGCGTTCGACCCGGCGGCGGTGTTCAGTTCGATCGATCACGGCGGCCGTTATGCGTTCGGCAACCAGCCCGCTGTCCTGAAGTGGAATCTGGCGCGCTTCGCGGAAACGCTGCTGCCGCTGATCGACTCCACACCGGAGGACGCGATTGCGGCGGTGTCGGCAGTCCTCGACACCTTCGAGGAGCGGTACGAGGGCCACTACGCGGCCGGGATGGCGGCCAAACTCGGGGCGGCCGGCACGCTCCTCGACCGTGCGCTCGTCGACGACCTGCTGAGGCTGATGGCCGAACACGGCGCCGACTGGACGGGCAGCTTCCGTGCGCTCGCGGACGAACTGCGGGGACATTCGGCACCGCTGCACGCCCTGGTCCCACGCGAGCGCATCGGGCCCTGGGTGCAGCGCTGGCGCGGCGCCCTGACCGCGCAGGGGTGCGGAGCGGCGGCGACCGCGGACGCGATGGACCGGGTGAACCCGCTGTACATCCCGCGCAATCATCAGGTCGATGCCGCCTTGCGTGCCGCGACCGACGGTGAGTTCGCTGCGTTCGAGAAGCTGCTCGAGGTCGTCACGCATCCGTTCGACCGCCGTGACGAGTGGTCCGACTACACCACACCCGCCCCGCCGTCGTTCAGCGCGACCTTCCGAACCTTCTGCGGCACATAACGTCCGAGTACACGCCGCTGGGCACTGCTGTGTTCGTGTCGGGGGACTCCCTCGCCGGTGATGCGCCGCCGGGAACGACGGCGGTATCGTCGTTGTTCCTGTCCGCCCGGATCGTGGTGTCGTCAACCTTCCGATTGGGCCGCGCGGGAGGTCTGTGGCGGTTTGCGGCATATGGATCAGAGCGTCGTGGTACTCGGCGGCGCCGTCGTCGCCGTGAAAGACGATGGCAGACCTGGCGGAGGCACCGCCGAGGACACGGCCCCAGCTGGTGCGGGGCGGGTTCAGCCGTCCCGCCCGGCGCCGCGGTCGGGGGCGCTCATGTCCCCGGTGCCGGGTATGCCGTCGGCGAGCGCGTAGCGCAGGTACACGGTGCCCGTCGGGCCGGCTACCGGCGGTGCGAGGAGGGTGAGGTTGGTGGGCACCGCGCCGGCGTCGAACACCTTCTTCCCGACGCCGAGCACGATCGGGTGCACCCACAGGTCGAGCCGGTCGAAGAGTTTCTCGCGCAGCAGGGTCTGGACCAGATCCAGGCTCCCGACGACCTTGACGTGCTCGTGCCGGTCCCGGATTTCGCGCACCGCACCGGCCAGATCCGGGCCGAGCTGCGTGGATCCGGCCCAGGAGAGGTCGGGCCGGCCGCGGGAGGCCACGTACTTCGGGACACTGTTGAAGAGCGTGGCGATGTCGTTGTCCTCGCCGCTGTCCTGGTACGGCCAGTAGGCGGCGAAGATGTCGTAGGTCCGGCGGCCGAGCAGCAAGGCGTCGGTGCCTTCGTAGGCGGCCCCGATCTGCGCGCCGGTGACCTCGTCGAGCAGGGGTGCCTGCCAGCCGCCGAACGGGAACCCTTCAGGGTCTTCGTCGGGGCCGCCCGGTGCCTGTCCGACGAGGTCGAGGGTGGTGAACAGTTCGATGTCGATCAGGCCCATGGCTTGGCTCCCGGTGAAGTGGTGTGTCTCGGTCGTAAAGGTAGACCCGCGGGCGTCGGCGGACTCATCGCTGTGACGGCATCGAACTTCGTCCTCCTCGACCGGCCTCGCGCGGTGCATCGGTCACCACCGGTTCTGCGGTGGGCGTCCGTGCGGTGCCCGGCAGTCCGGGCGCCGACACCGTGTGTTGCAACATGCTGCCGACCAGTCTGCGGTGCCTCGGCGAACGTGCTGCTGCGCTGCTCACCACCCGATGGATGGCACTCGGCAGAATCACCCTGTGCCCCAAGAAAATCGGTTCTGTCATCTCGGGCCTGGTAGCCGGTCTGGTGGTCGATGTGGGTGGATTTGTGGAAACAGTTGCGCGTCCGGGAGACAGCGCCCGTGACGGAGTTTTCGACATGATTGTGAAAGGGTCTGTTGCTCAACGATTTTCGTTGGGCAGCAAATAGTGCTATGTCGTTGGAGCAGCTCCGGTGCTCGATTCCATTCGTCGATCCCTGTATCGGCTGAGTGCGCCGACGCACGCTCCGTCGGTGCCCGTCGCCGGACTGAAGGCGCTCAGACTTCGACGGCGGTGCCGCAGATGCCACATTCCTCCAGCTGCCGGCGCTTCCATCGCGCGACCGGAACGAAGAACAACGTGAACTGGTTGAATTCCCGGATCCGTGCCCACTGTGTGGTGTTGTGGCAGTGCGGGCACGTTCGGGTCTGCCCTGAGCCGAGGTGTTGCCGCTTGGTGCCGATGCCGAATAGAAGGAACACCACGCCAGCATAGAGCGATCCTCGGTAGAGGGTCATCAGTTGGCAACGGTCTCGAGGAAGTTCACGCGATGACCACAGCCGACGATATCGATCGGCACCAGTTGCCCGAAGACCGACTCGCCAGCCAACTCCGCCTGCCGGGGATCTGCTGTCGCCTCTTCCGCCGGCATGCGGAAGCCGCGAGCCGGGTAGCCTCACGAGAACGAGCATCGAGTGGAGGAAGAGGCTATGGCGACTGACTTCTCCGTCGGCGACCATGTCCGGTGGAACTCCGAAGCCGGATACGTCGAGGGCGTCATCATCAGGAAGCACACGAAGGACGTGGAGTTCAGGGGGCGCACACGGCATTGCAGTGAGAGCCACCCTCAGTACGAGATCAAGAGCGACAAGACCGAGCACATCGCGATGCACAAAGGCGACGCGCTGACGAAGCTCTAGGGGGCGGAATCCGGATGGTCACTCGAGACGAGACGAGCATCATCGACGCGGTCCGGGAGGTAGTCGTCGCCATCCCTCCGGGCTCGGTTGCCTCCTACGGCGATATCGGCAAGAGAATCGGGGCGGGTCCACGGCAGGTGGGCCGAGCGATGAGCCTGCTGGACGACAACGTGCCCTGGTGGCGAGTCGTCCACGCCGACGGAACAACCGCCTCGTGTCACGGCGGTCGTGCACCGGCACTCCTGCTCGAAGAGGGCACCCCCGTGTCCGGGAAGCGGGTCGACATGCAACGGGCGCGGCAACGATGGACGGACTGACGAGCCCTGACGGTAGGTCGGCTCGAGAAGCGCCGGGTGCGGCACATCCATCGGGTGTCGGCGACGGCGGCGGTGCTCGATTCGCTCGAACAACTCGGGCCGCTCCGCGGCGTGGCGACGTCAATCCGGCACGGTGATCCGGCCGTCGAGCACCGCCTGCTCGATGCTCGCGCGCAGTTGCGGGCAGCCGTCACGCAGGGCACCCGGGGCTGCGTCGTCCCGGAAGTTCGGGCACACCGACGCGGGGTCCTCGCACCACTGCACGCTCGTGTGGTCGAAGCTGTTCTTGCGCACCAGGACGCAGGTGCCGCACTCGCGGCACTGCACCTCGTGCAGGCCCGAATCGAGATAGTTGATCTTGTCGATGGCGGTCTGGGCACGGACCGCCTCGACCCGCGCGGGCTGGCCGGCGAAGTCCGGGGCCTTCGCCCACCTGCGCGCCCGGGTCGAGGGATCCATCGTCAGACCTCCGCTTCCTGCTTGCCCTGGTCGGCCTTCTGCCGCGCGAGGTTCTCGGCGACCTCCGCCTGCCACGCCTCGTTGGCCTTGGTGGTGTCCACCTCGTATTCGAAGCGCTGCGTCATCTTCTCGGTGACGTCGGCGACGTCGACGTAGAACTGCTCGTACCAGCGTCGCAGCTGATAGACCGGGCCGTCCTCCTCGCAGAGCAGCGGGTTGTCGATCTTGGTCTTGTTCTTCCAGATCTCGACGTCCTGCAGGAAGCCCTCGCCGATGCCCTCGGTGAACTTCGCGGCGAGTTTGGCCGACATCTCGTCGGACATCCCCGTCGGCTTCTTGACGATGATGCCGTACTGCAGCACGAACGAGTCGTGCGTGACCGGGTAGTGGCAGTTGATCAGCACCGACTCGACCTCGTAGCCGCCGTAGCTGTTGGTCATCGGATTGATCATGTAGGAGGGACCGTAGTATGCCGCGAACGACTTCAGCAGCGACTCCATGCCGTACTGGGTGGACATGCCCTTGTCGGGCCGGCCGCGGGTGTTGAGGTACTGCGCGGCGACGTGCCCTTCGAAGACGTTCTTGAAGTAGGTCGGGAACGCGTAGTGGATGTAGTAGAAGTGCGCCATGTCCACGACGTTGTCGATGATCTCACGGCAGTTGGCGCCCTCGATGAGGATCGAGTTCCACGTCCAGTCGGTCCACTCGCCCGACCCGTACTGCTCGATGTCGGGGATCGTGACCTCCGGCGGCGGGGGGTTGCCCTCGGGGTCGTTCCAGACGAACAGCTGCCCGTTCTTCTCCATCGTGAGCCAGGAGCGGGTGCGGGCGAGCGGCGGCACCCGCCGGGCGTAGGGAATGTCGGTGCACTTGCCGTTGCCGCCCCACCGCCAGTCGTGGAACGGGCAGGCGACGGAGTCGCCCTTGACCTCACCCTGCGACAGGTCGCCGCCCATGTGCCGGCAGTAGGCGTCGAGGACCTTCGGGTCGCCCTGGCTGTCGGCCCAGACCACGAGCTTCGTGCCGAACGCCTCGACGGCGTGCGGCTTGCCGTCCTTGAACGTCCTGGCGAGCCCGAGGCAGTGCCAACCCCGCGCGAACCGCGTGCGGACCTCTCCGACGTCGATCTCGCGAATCTGTGCCATTGTCCCCTCACTTCCCTTCGATTCGTCTAGTAGAACACGTTATAGAATAATGCGGCGATCCGGAAGCGAACCGGGACTTTCGTCCCACAGAAAAGACGCCGACGTGCGGTGATTCCGCGGTCTCGACATGAATGGGAACGTGTTCTAGTCTCGAAGCAAGCGATCATTTCCGGAACAGACGGGAGCGTCCAGTGGGCGACCACGAGAGCCACGAGGTACTGCAGCGGATCGACGCGCTGCTGCCCGCCCTGCGGGAACGTGCACAGGAGACCGAGGATCTTCGCCGCATCCCCGACGACTCCATCAAGGCGCTGCAGGAGACGGGGTTCTTCCGGCTGCTCCAGCCGAAGCAGTGGGGCGGCTACGAGGCGGACCCGGTGCTGTTCTACACGGCTGTCCGCAACATCGCGAGCGCGTGTGGCTCCACCGGATGGGTGTCCGGGATCATCGGTGTCCACAACTGGCACCTGGCCCTGTTCTCGCAGCAGGCCCAGGAAGACGTGTGGGCCGAGGACACCGACGTGCGCATCTCGTCCTCCTACGCCCCGATGGGTGCCGGTGAGGTCGTGGACGGCGGCTACAAGGTCAACGGCGCGTGGGCCTGGTCCTCCGGGTGCGACCATGCCACGTGGGTCGTCGTCGGTGGCCCGGTCCTCAAGGACGGCCGCCCCGTCGATTTCGGCAGCTTCCTGATCCCGCGCGCGGACTACGCGATCGACGACGTCTGGAACGTGGTCGGCCTGCGCGGCACCGGGTCGAACACGATCGTGGTCGAGGACGTGTTCGTGCCCCGGCACCGCTTCCTCAGCTTCAAGGCGATGAGCAACCTCACCGCCCCCGGACTCGAGCGCAACATCGCGCCGGTCTACAAGATGCCCTGGGGCACCATCCATCCCACCACGATCTCCACGCCGATCGTCGGCATGGCCTACGGCGCCTACCGGGCACACGTCGAGCATCAGGGCAAGCGCGTGCGCGCCGCCTACGCGGGGGAGAAGGCCAAGGACGATCCGTTCTCGAAGGTGCGGATCGCCGAGGCCTCGAGCGACATCGACGCCGCGTGGCGCCAGCTGTCCGGAAACGTCGCCGACGAGTACGCGCACCTCGTCGCCGACGAGGAGGTCCCGATGGAACTGCGGCTGCGCGCGCGTCGCGACCAGGTCCGCGCCACCGGCCGTGCCATTGCGTCCATCGACCTGCTGTTCGAGAACTCCGGTGCCACCGCCCTCGCCAACGGCACCCCGATCCAACGGTTCTGGCGCGACGCCCACGCCGGGCGTGTCCATGCCGCCAACGACGCCGAGCGCGCCTATGTGATGTTCGGTGCCGGCGAGTTCGGCCTCCCGATCACCGACACGATGGTGTAGGGGAGATCGAATTGACTGTGACGGAAGAGATCACCTACGAGTCGACGTCCCGGTTCGCTCAGGTACGCGACGACCTGCGGTTGCACTACCACGAGGCGGGGGTCGGCCACGACACCACGATCGTGCTGCTGCACGGCGGCGGGCCGGGCGCCTCCGGCTGGTCGAACTTCGCCCGCAACATCCCCGTGCTGGCCGAGCGCTTCCACGTGATCTGCGTCGACCAGCCCGGTTACGGCAAGTCCGACAAGCCCACCGAGCATCCACAGTACTTCGTGCACAGCGCCACCGCGCTGAAGGACCTGCTCGACCACCTCGGCGTCGACGGGCGCGTGCACCTGCTCGGCAACTCGCTCGGCGGCGGTGCCGCGGTGCGGTTCGCGCTGGACTTCCCGGACCGGTCCGGACGGCTCGTGTTGATGGGACCGGGGGGATTGAGCGTCAACCTCTTCGCGCCCGATCCTACCGAGGGTGTGAAGCACCTCGGCCGGTTCGCGGCGCCGCCGGAGGGCCCGACCAGGGAGAAGCTCGAGGCGTTCCTCCGGGTGATGGTGTACGACCAGTCGCTGATCACCGACGAATTGATCGAGGAACGCTTCGCCGCCGCGAGCACCCCCGAGTCGCTCGCAGCAGCCCGTGCGATGGGGAAGTCGTTCTCCGGTCCGGACTTCGAGCTCGGCATGCTCTGGCGCGACGCCTACAAGCTGCGGCAGCGCGTGCTGCTGATCTGGGGGCGGGAGGACCGGGTCAACCCGCTCGACGGGGCGCTCGTCGCACTCAAGCTGATCCCGCGGGCGCAACTGCACGTCTTCGGGGGCTGCGGACACTGGGCCCAGCTCGAGAAGTTCGACGAGTTCAACCGCCTGACAATCGATTTCCTGACCGACCGGAGCGGTCGGGGCGAGCGAAGCGACGGGAGTGTCTGACATGGGTATCCGATCCCTCGCGTATCTGCGCATCGGCGCCACCGACATGGGCGCCTGGCGCGAATACGGGCTGAAGGTGCTCGGCATGGTGGAGGGCAAGGGTGTCCACCCGGACGCCCTGTACCTGCGAATGGACGACTTCCCGGCCCGGCTGGTCATCGAGCCGCACGAGAGCGACCGGCTGCTGGTCGCCGGCTGGGAGACGGCGAACGCCGCCGAGCTGCAGGAGGTCCGCGACAACCTCGCCGCCGCCGGGGTCCCGTTCAAGGAGGGCACGGCCGAACAGCTCGCCGACCGTCGTGTGGACGAGCTGATCGTGTTCCAGGACCCGTCCGGCAACACCCTCGAGGCGTTCCACGGGGTGGCGCTCGAGCACCGCCGCGTGGTCAGCCCGTACGGGCATCGGTTCGTCACCGGCGAGCAGGGACTCGGGCACGTCGTCCTGTCCACCCGCGACGACGAGGAGGCCCTGCACTTCTACCGCGACGTCCTCGGCTTCCGGTTGCGGGACTCGATGCGCATGCCGCCACAGATGGTAGGCCGTCCGGCCGACGGGAAACCGGCCTGGCTACGCTTCTTCGGGTGCAACCCACGGCATCACAGCCTGGCGTTCCTGCCGATGCCCACGCCGAGTGGCATCGTGCACCTGATGATCGAGGTGGAGAACGCCGACGACGTCGGGCTGTGCCTGGACCGGGCGCTGCGCCGCAAGGTGAAGATGTCGGCGACGCTGGGCCGGCACGTCAACGACCTCATGCTCTCGTTCTACATGAAGACCCCGGGCGGCTTCGACGTCGAATTCGGCTGCGAGGGAAGGCAGGTCAAGGACGAGGAGTGGATCGCCCGGGAGTCCACGGCTGTCAGCCTGTGGGGTCACGACTTCAGCGTGGGGATGCAGCCGTGACCACCCCCGACGACGGTGTGATCGACCCCCGGGTCTTCCGGAACGTGCTGGGCCAGTTCTGCACGGGGGTCACGATCATCACCACCGTCGACGCGGGCGAGCCGGTGGGATTCGCCTGCCAGTCGTTCGCGGCGCTGTCGCTGGACCCGCCGCTGGTGTTGTTCTGCCCGACGAAAACGTCGCGGTCGTGGACCGCGATCGAACGATCCGGGCGCTTCTGCGTCAACGTGCTCGCGGAGGAGCAGCAGGACACGTGCGCCCGGTTCGGATCCCGGGAGCCGGACAAGTTCGCCGGCGTCGGGTGGAGTCCGTCACCGATCGGCTCGCCCGTCCTGACCGGATCCCTGGCGCACATCGACTGCACCGTCGAGACCGTGCACGACGGCGGCGACCACTGGGTGGTGTTCGGTCGAGTGTCCTCGCTCAGCGAGGTGCGCGACGAGAAGGAGCGGCCGCTGTTGTTCTATCGCGGCCAGTACACCGGCATCGAGCCGGACAAGACCGTACCGGCCCCCTGGCGGGACGACCTCGAGGCGTTTCTCACCAGTACCTCCGAGGACACCTGGCTCTGAGGGCCGGCACGGCCGGACGGACGGACGGTTACTCGCTGGGCTGGGGCACCTGGATGCTGTCGGGCAGCTGGTCCCGGGCCCGGTCGAGTTGCTGTTCGAGCTGCTCGACCATGCGGTCGTTGTTGAGCACCGTCACCACGCCCGCCACGTAGGCGATCGACAGCACGAGCGAGACGATGCTGAGCACGATGCCCGCGATGGCGACGCCGCGCCCGGTCACGCCCAGGCGACGTGCCGCGCGCAGACCCACGATGCCGAGCACGAGCCCGAGGAGGGAGAGCACCAGACCCACGGGAGAGAGGACGAGCGAGAGCACGCACACCAGGGCGGCGGTGCCGACGGCGAGCGCGAGGGCGGCGGCCACGCTGGTCTTGGCCGGCTTCGTCGTCACCCGCTCCTCGAAGGGAGCGGCGGTGGTGGTGCGGTCCGTCACCCGGTCGTCCGCCACCACGCGGTCGCGGCCGGGAACCGGATCGCGGCCGGGAAGGGGGTCGCGGCCCGGAACGGGGTCTCGGCCGGCTGCGCTGGCGCCGGCGGGCTCGCGTTCGATCATCGTCGGTCCTCCTGGTCGGGATGCTGGCCGGGGGTGCCCTCGTCGACGTAGTACTCGGTGGTCACGACCCGCTTGTGGAGTCGCGGTCCGGACGAGGGGGCGTCGTGTTGTGTTGTGCCACCGGCACCACCGCCCGGATGCGACGGTGTGGCCGACGGCGGAGCCGAGGTGGCCACACCCGGTACGCCTCCCTGCGGCGGCCTCTGGGTGTCCGGGGTGCGATGGGTATCCGGCGTCCGGTCGGTGTCCCGCACCCGATCGGCGTCGGGTGTCCGGTCGGCGTCCGGCGAGCGACCGGTATCGGTGTCGGTATCCGCCCTGTCGTAGTAGCGGTAGAGCTGCGTCTCCTCCTCGGGGGTGAGACGGCCGTCCTCGTCGATGTTCGGGGCGCCGGTCACCGTGTCCTTGTCGAACGGCAGACGGACGTCCTTGCCGTCCAGGTCGGCGACGTCGATCGGCACGAAATGCCGACGGGTGCCGAACAGGCCGGTGACGACGGTGATCCAGGCAGGGTTCCCGGTGCGGTTGTCGAGGTAGACCTCGCCGACCTTGCCGAGCTTGTCGCCGCCGGGTCCGTAGACGGTGGCGCCGACAAGTGCATCGATGTCGCTGTTGTTGATCATGGTGACCTCACCGATCGATTGTGTCTTCGACCCGGTGAGTGCCCGCTGCGACGGGCGTCGAAACCCGAAGGCCGGATCAGATCGGTTCGGCGTCTCCGAAGGTCATCTGCAGACGGGGGATCGACGATGTGAGCAGCGCGCGCCGGGGCAGCCCCAGCGCGCGCAGTTCGCCGGCGATGGGGTGGGTTCCGAGGCGCAGGGTGGCGCCGCCGACGCGGCTGCGCACGCCGGCGGGATTCATCGCCCATCCGGTGTGCCGGGTGATCCCGTCCAGATGGGCGTAGGCCGTGACGGAGGCGGCGGCACCACGTCCGGGAACCGCGAGGCCCGGTCGCACCGACAGTTCCGCGATCAGCTGCCCGTCCCGGCTCACCGACGCGCGCTTGACGGCGCCGGCGTGGTCGGCGTCGAAGTCGGCGAGGATCTTGGGGAACCCCCAGATTCCCCGTCCTCCCGCCAGGGTGAACTCGCCGTCGACGGGCAGTTGATGAATGAGGGCACCGGCGCCGCCGCGGGCGAGTTCCCGCAGATCCTGCAGCACGGTGCCGCCGCGCCGGCGATGGTCACGGACGAGGAAGCACACGCCGAACTCGTTGTAGGGTCCGAGATCTCCGTCGACGTAGTCCACGAACACCAGGATGCAGACTCCGCGACCCGGGCGGGGGTGCAGCAGTTCGAGTCCCGTGTGGTCGATCAGCGCCTGAGCCGGCGCGGCGGGCACCGAGTACATCGCCGTGAATGCCGTCGCGGTCCGGACCCGCACCGGCATCTCGATTGCGGTGCCCGAGATCATGTGTGTCGTCACGCCCTGCCCCTCTGCACGGACCGATCGCGAACCCGGCGGTGGCCGGCCGGGTTGCTGATGAGAACGTGTTCTACTATTCGTGGTCCGTGCTGGGAGCGCAAGGGTGGTCGGCGAATGTGTCCGAAGAGCGGGCAGCCGCGCCGGATGGGCGCGGCCGCCCGTGCACGGTGGCTTCGTCAGCTCGGTGCGCCGAGGTCCATCTCGTCCGGGTGCATGCCGACACGTGTGCCGTCGTCGAGGGTCGCGATCTCGCTCAGGTCGAGGTCGTCGAGTTCGAAGTCGAACACGTCGAAGTTCTGCGCGATCCGCGCGTCGTGGACCGACTTCGGGATCACGATCAGGCCGTTCTGCAGGTGCCAGCGGATCAGCACCTGGGCCGCGGACCTGCTGTGCCGGTCCGCGATGCGCGTGATGATCGGATCGATCAGCAGCGTGTTCGGCTTGGAGTCGCGGCCCCAGCCGGAATTGCTGGTACCGCCCAGTGGGCTCCACGATTCGACGGCGATCCCGTGGTCGGCCGCGAAGGCGCGGATCTCCTGCTGGGGAAGATGCGGGTGCAACTCCACCTGGTCGACGGCGGGCAGCATGCCGCCGCGATCGACGAGCAACTGCAGATGGTGCGGCTCGAAGTTGCACACGCCGATCGCCTTTGCCCGGCCGGACCCGGCGATCTTCTCGAGTGCGTCCCAGGTGCGCAGCAGCCGGTCGTTGTCCTGCAACGGCCAGTGGATCAGGTACAGGTCGACGTAGTCCGTGCCGAGGCGGCGGAGGCTCTCGTCGAACGCCGTCAGCGCCCGGTCGTAGCCCTGGTCGGCATTCCACAGCTTCGTGGTGAGGAAGACGTCCTCCCGCGGGACCGCGGAGGCCGCGATACCGCGCCCGACGCCCTCCTCGTTCCCGTACGCGGCGGCGGTGTCGATGTGCCGGTAGCCGGCCTCGTCGAGGGCGAAGCGCACGGCGTGTTCGGTCTGCTCGTTGGTGGCCTGCCAGACTCCCAGGCCGAGCTGCGGGATGGTCGTTCCGGAATTCAGCGTGATCACGGGAGTGCTCATCGTCCCAGGCTAACGACTGGGGGATCGCCCCGCGGCCCGAGCGAATGTACCCCTCACTCGATCAGGTCGACGCGATGGTCCATTCGCTCGGGCACGCGGGCGTCACATTCCGATCGCGGCCAGGAACTCGCGCGGCTGCCCGAACAGCTGGGCGGTGCCGTGGGCGCGCTTGAAGTACAGCTGCGCGTCGTGTTCCCACGTGATCGCGATGCCGCCGTGCAACTGGATCGTCTCCGCGGCCACCTGCTCGAACGCCTCCGAGCAGTACACCTTCGCCGCATACGCGTCCTGCGCATCCTGCGACAACGCCGCCGCGTACGACATCGAGCGCGCGGTCTCCACCAGCGCGTACATGTCGGCCATGCGGTGCTTGAGCGCCTGGAAGGACCCGATGACGCGGCCGAACTGCTTGCGGTTCTTCGTGTACTCCACGGTCAGCTCCAGCGCGGCCTGTGCCGCACCGACCTGCTCGGCCGACAGCGCGATCAGTGCGACGGTGCGCAACCGGTCCACGAGATCCGCCGGGCACGCGAGCGGCCGTCCGGGCGCCCCGTCGAACCGCACCTGCGCGAGGGTGCGGGTCGGGTCCATCGTCGGCACCCGGCGCCGGGTCACGCCGGTCGCGTCCGGATCCACCTCGAACAGCGCGACGGCGTCCCCGTCGCGCGCGAGCACCAGCAGGGTGCGCGCGACGTCTCCGCCGAGCACGTAGTGCGCGGTGCCGTCGAGCCGGTCGCCGGTGGCGGTCACCCCCGGCGACGACCAGCCCGCCGCCGAGGCCCAGCACACGGCCGCGATCTCCCCGGCGGCGATGCCCGGCAGCAGCCGCGCGCACGCTTCGGTGTCGCCGGACAGCAGCAGCGCCTGCGCCGCGAGTACCGCCGAGCCGAGCATCGGCGACGGCGTCAGCGTCCGGCCGAGTTCCTCGAGCACGACGTGGGTCTCGGCGAGCGAGGCGCCCACCCCGTCGTAGTCCTCGGGCACGGCGAGCGCCGCCACCCCGATCTGCTCGACCATCAGCTCCCACAGGGCGGCGTCGTAACCCTCGGGCGCGGTGATCGCCTTGCGCACCGTCGACGAGTCGGAGTGCTTGCCGAGCAGGTTGCGCACCGACTCGCGCAGCGCGGCGCGGTCCTCGGTTTCGAACGTCACGACGCCTCCAGCGCGTCGACGATCCGCGCCCGGTGCACGTCGGGCGTGCCCCACGCGGTGACGAGGGCGCGGACCTTCGTCAGCCACAGCGACAGGTCGTGTTCCCGGGTGTAGCCGATGGCGCCGTGCACCTGCAGCGCGGTCCGGGCCGCACGGTAGGCGGCGTCGCCGCAGGCGACCTTGGCGGCGGAGACGTCCCGCGACGCCTGGGGCAGCCCGTCGCGCACCGACAGCGCCGCGCCGTGCAGCAGCGGCCGGGCCATCTCCAGCGCGACGGCCACCTCGGCGAGGTGGTGCTTGACGGCCTGGAAGGAGCCGATGGCCCGGCCGAACTGCCGGCGCTGCTGCGCGTACTCGGTGGTGCGCTCGAGCAGCGTCCGGCCGAGCCCCTGCAGCTGCGCCGCGGTGGCCAGCGCGCCGAGGTCGAACGCGGCACCGAAGTCGGCTTCGCCCAAAGACTCTCCCGCCGCGACGGGGAAAAGCCGACGGGCCGGGTCGACGGACTCGCGCGGCTGCCCCGGGGTGCCGACGGACACGGCCGAGCCGTCGACGTGCAGCACCAGGTCGGCGACGTCGGCGTCGACCGCGAACGGCACGTCCGGCGCCGCGGCGACGGTCGCGAGCGCGCCGGAGGCCAGAGCCGGCAACCGGTCCGGCGCCGCGGCCGTGAGCAGCACCGGGACGACGGCGACGGTGTCGACGACCGGGCCCGGCACGGCGTGGCGGCCGAGTTGTTCGACGGCGACGACGAGGTCGACCGCGTCGGCACCCACGCCGTCGTGGTCCTCGCCGACGAGCAGGCCGCCGAGCCCGATCTCGGCGAGCCGCTGCCACACCTTCAGGCCGGGGCCGGTGTCGCCGGCGCTCCACGCGCGGATCGCGGCAGGCATGTCGGACTTGGCGAGCAGCGCATCGATACTGGACGCGAAGTCCTCGTGGGAGGAGTCGAGCGCGAATCTCATCGGTCGCCCTTCGGGAGGCCGAGCAGGCGCTCGGCGATGACGTTCTTCTGGATTTCGTTGGTGCCGGCGTAGATCGGGCCGGACAGCGAGAACAGGTAGCCGTCCGTCCAGCCGTCGACGAGTTCGGCGGCGGCGCCCTGCAGGTCGAGCGCCGTCTCGTGGGCGGCGATGTCCCACTCCGACCAGAACACCTTGTTGATGGACGACTCCGCGCCGAGCTGCCCGCCGTCCTGCAACCGCGTGACCGTGCCCCAGGTGGACAACTCGTAGGCGCGCGCGCCGATCCAGGTGTCGGCGACGCGGTTGCGCAGGGCCGCGTCGCCGCGCAGGTCCGACGACTTGTACAGCTGCAGCAGCCGGTCGGCGGTCGCGAGGAACCGCCCGGGGGAGCGCAGCGACAGGCCGCGCTCGTTGGAGGCGGTGCTCATCGCGACCCGCCAGCCCTCGTTCACGTCGCCGATGACCCCGGACGCGCCGGGGTCGGCGGGATCGTCGGGCACGAACACGTCCTCGAGGAAGATCTCGGCGAAACCGGGCTCGCCGTCGAGCTGGTCGATGGGCCGGACGGTGACGCCCTCCGCGCGCAGGTCGAACATGAAGTACGTGATGCCCTTGTGCCGCTGCGCTTCCGGGTCGGAGCGGAACAGGCCGAAGCCCATGTCCGCGAAGGACGCCCGGGAGCTCCACGTCTTCTGCCCGTTGAGCCGCCAGCCGCCGTCGACGCGGGTGGCCGTCGAGCGCAGCGACGCGAGGTCGCTGCCGGACTCGGGTTCGGACCAGGCCTGCGCCCAGATGTCGTCGGCGCGCGCCATGCGGGGCATGATGCGGGCGAGCTGGTCGGGGTGGGCGTGCTCGAACAGGGTGGGGGCGAGCAGGAAGATGCCGTTCTGGCTGACGCGTCCGGGTGCCCCGGCGCGGTAGTACTCCTCCTCGAACACCACCCACTGCAGCAGCGAGGCGTCGCGGCCGCCGAGTTCCTCGGGCCAGGACACCGCGGACAGCCGGGCGTCGGCGAGGATGCGTTCCCACTTGCGGTGTTCCTCGAAGCCCTCGGCCGTGTCCATGGACTTCAGCGGGCTCGACGGGACGTTCTCGGCGAGGAAGGCGCGGACCTCGTCGCGGAAGGCGAGGGTCGCGTCGTCGAGTTGCAGATCCACTACTTCGTTCCTTCCTGCGCGGCGGAGTTCCCGCCGCTCACCGGGCGTGCGCTCGCGGCCATCGATTTCGCGTTCATGCCGCCGAGGGAGTCGGTGCCGACCTCGGCGTTGTGGGCGTGGGCGAAGTGGTGCAGGCCGAACACCGAGTCCATGCCGTTTCGCATGCCCATCTGGTCCTCGCACTGGTTGACGGCGCGCTTGGTCAGGGCCAGGCCGAACCGCGGCATCTCGGCGATACGCGCGGCCAGGGCGAGGGTCTCCTCCTCGAGCTTCTCGCGCGGCACGACGCGGTTGACCATGCCGACCTCGTACGCGCGCTGGGCGCCGAAGCGGTCGCCGGTGTAGAGGATCTCCTTGGCGAAGCGGGTGCCGAGGACCCACGGGTGGGCGAAGTACTCCACCCCGGGAATGCCCATGCGCACCACGGGATCGGAGAAGAACGCGTCCTCCGACGCGACGATCAGGTCGCACACCCAGGCGAGCATGAGGCCGCCGGCGATGCACGCGCCCTGCACCATCGCGATCGTCGGCTTGGGGATCTCCCGCCATCGGCGGCACATGCCCAGGTACACCTCCATCTCACGGGCGTAGCGCTGGTCGCCACCGGGCTTGTCGACGTGGTCCCACCACATGACGGCCTTGTTGTCGTAGTGCACGTGGTGATCACGCCCGGGGGTCCCCAGGTCGTGGCCGGCGGAGAAGTGCTTTCCGTTGCCGGCGAGCACGATCACCTTCACCTCGTCGTCCTCGACGGCGCGTTCGAAGGCGGCATCGAGCGCGTAGGTCATCACGGAGTTCTGCGCGTTGCGGTAGTCCGGCCGGTTGAGGGTGACGATCGCGACGCCGTCGCGCACCTCGTAGGTGACGACGTCGGGTTCGTAGGGGACGGTCATGACTTCTCCTCACGCAGAATGTTTTTCAGAACCTTGCCGGACGGGTTGCGGGGCAGGTGCCCGGTGAAGCGGACCGAGCGGGGCACCTTGAAGTTGGCCAGCTTCTCCTTGCAGAACGCGATCACGGCCTCCTCGGTCAGGCCGCTGCCCTCGAGGGCGACGACGTACGCGCGGCCGACCTCGCCCATGCGGTCGTCGGGCACACCGATGACCGCGACCTCGTGCACGCCGGGCAGGCGCATCAGCGCCGCCTCGATCTCGGCGGGATAGACGTTGAACCCGCCGCTGATGTACATGTCCTTGAGCCGGTCGGTGATGTCGAGGTAGCCGCGTTCGTCGAGGGTGCCCACGTCGCCGGTGTGCAACCAGCCGTCGGCGTCGATCGTCTTGGCGGTGGCCTCCGGGTCGTCGAGGTAGCCGAGCATCACGTTGGGGCCCCGCAGCAGGATCTCGCCCTTGTCGCCGATGCGGACCTCGAAGCCGGCGGCGGCGCGGCCGGAGGAGGTGGACACGGTGACGGGATCGTCGTCGGTGCGGCACATCGTCGCGACCACGGCCTCGGTCTGCCCGTACGCGGTAAGCACGGCGTCGAAGCTCAGCTCGTGCTGCATGCGTTCGACGAGCGCGACGGGCACGGGTGCGGCCCCGGTGACCGCGATCCGCAGGGACGACATGTCGAATTCGTCGCGCCGGGGGTGGTCGAGGATGCTCTGGTAGATCGTCGGCGCTCCCGGCATCACGCTGATCCGCCGGTCGGCGACGGTGGCCATCACCTTCTCGACGTCGAACACCGCCATCGGCACGACGGTGCTGCCCGCGAGCAGCGCCGCGACGAAACCGGCCTTGTAACCGAAGCTGTGGAAGAACGGGTTGATGACGAGATAGTTGTCGTCCGGCGTGAGTTCGGCGCAGTCGGCCCACGCCTGGGCGACACCGATCAGCTGTCGGTGGGCGCTGAGCACACCCTTGCTGCGTCCGGTGGTGCCGGAGGTGAACAGGATGTCGGAGACGTCGTCGGGGGAGACCGCCCGCGCGCGGGCGTCGGCCTCGGCGCGCGCGTCCGCCGTCGCCGAGGCCAGGAACTCGTCCCAGTCCACCACGTCGTCGGCGGGGGCGTCGGTCCCACCCAGTGGGACTCGCACGACGGTGGGAATGTGCAGGTCCGGCGCCACCGCGCGCAGGGCCGCGTACCGGTCGGTGCCGAGGAAGTCCCCGGCAACGACGAGAGCGCCGGCGTCGATCCGGTCGAGGATGTCGTGCGCCTCGTTGCCGGTGTATCGGGTGTTGACGGGGACGACGACGCCGCCGGCCCAGTGGATCCCGAGCGCGGCGACGATCCAGTGATGGGTGTTGGGCGACCAGATCGCCACGCGTGCGCCCGGTTCGACGCCGCGGGCCACCAGGGCCGCGGCGAAATCGCGGACGAGGTCGCGCAGGTGTGCGAACGTCGGTCGCACGTCGCCGTCGACGATCGCGGTCCGGTCGGCATGCGCCGATGCGGCGCGTTCGAGGGCGGCCGGTGTGGTTCTCGGTTGTGCAGTCACGGAGCTCCCTACCTAGCAAGTGCTTGGTAGGTTATCGTACAGACGTGCATGAGAGCGAGAGACTGGACGACACGGGTTTGGCCGAGACCGAATTCGCCGCGACCGTCCGCCGGTGGCTGGAGGAGAACCTGACCGGCGAGTTCGCCGGGCTCAGAGGCAAGGGCGGCCCGGGCAGCGAGCACGAGTACTTCGAGCAGCGCCTGGCCTGGGACCGGCATCTCGCCGCCGCCGGATGGACCTGCATCGGCTGGCCGGCCGAGTACGGCGGACGCGGCGCCACCCTCGAACAGCAGGTGATCTTCCACGAGGAGTACGCGAAGGCGAACGCACCGGCGCGCGTGAACCACCTCGGCGAGGAACTGCTCGGCCCCACCCTGATCGCCTTCGGCACCGAGGAACAGAAGCGCCGCTTCCTGCCCGGGATCCGCAACGTCACCGAACTGTGGGCGCAGGGCTACTCCGAGCCCGGCGCCGGCTCCGACCTGGCCAACGTCTCCACCACCGCCCGGCTCGAGGACGGCAAGTGGATCATCAACGGCCAGAAGGTGTGGACGTCCCTCGCGCACGTCGCGCAGTGGGCGTTCGTGGTCTGCCGCACCGAACCCGGCTCGTCCCGGCACCACGGCCTGAGCTTCCTGCTCGTGCCGCTCGATCAGCCCGGCGTCACGGTCCGGCCCATCCAGCAGCTCACCGGCACCTCCGAGTTCAACGAGGTCTTCTTCGACGACGCCGTCACCGACGCCGACCTCGTCGTCGGCGCCCCCGGCGACGGGTGGAAGGTCGCGATGGGGCTGCTCACCTTCGAACGCGGCGTCTCCACCCTGGGCCAGCAGATCGGCTTCGCCCGTGAGCTGCAGGACGTCGCCGACCTCGCCGCAGCCAACGGTGCCGCCGAGGATCCGCACATCCGCGAGCGGATCGCGCGTGCCCGCATCGGCCTGCGCGTGATGCGAGCCCACGCCGTGCGCACCCTCGGCGAGGCCGACCCCGGCCAGGCATCGGTGGCAAAGCTGCTGTGGGCCAACTGGCACCGCGACCTCGGCAAGCTCGCGATGGACGTGCAGGGTCCGGCCTCGCTCGTCGGACCGGATCACGACCATGCCGGCACCCCGTCGGTGCTCTCGGACCCCGAGCATCTCGAGCTCGCCGAGTGGCAGCGGCTGTTCCTGTTCACCCGCGCCGACACCATCTACGGCGGATCCAACGAGGTCCAGCGCAACATCATCGCCGAGCGCGTGCTCGGCCTTCCCCGAGAGGCCCGACCGTGACCACTTCCCCCCTCGCCACGCCGCCCGTCGAGACCCCGGGCCACGGCCTGCTCGCCGGCAAGAAGGTCGTCGTCACCGCCGCCGCCGGCACCGGCATCGGCTTCGCGACCGCCCGTCGCGCCCTGCTCGAGGGCGGCGACGTGCTCGTCTCGGACTTCCACGAGCGTCGGCTCGGGGAGACGGTCGACAAGCTCGCCGCCGAGTTCCCGTCGCAGCAGGTCGACGCGCTCGTGTGCGACGTCTCCTCCACCGAGCAGGTCGACGCGCTGGTCACCGGCGCCGCCGACCGGCTCGGGCGCATCGACGTGCTGGTCAACAACGCCGGCCTCGGCGGTGAGACCCCGGTGGTCGACATGACCGACGAGCAGTGGGACCGCGTCCTCGACATCACGCTCACCAGCACCTTCCGCGCGACGCGGGCGGCGCTGCGCTACTTCCGGTCGGCCGGCCACGGCGGCGTTCTCGTCAACAACGCCTCGGTGCTCGGCTGGCGCGCGCAGCACTCGCAGGCGCACTACGCGGCCGCCAAGGCCGGCGTGATGGCGCTGACCCGCTGCTCGGCGATCGAGGCCGCCGAGTACGGGGTCCGGATCAACGCCGTCGCCCCGTCGATCGCGCGGCACGCCTTCCTTGCGAAGGTCACCAGCGAGGACCTGCTCGACCGGCTCGCCGCCGACGAGGCGTACGGGCGGGCCGCGGAGGTCTGGGAGATCGCCGCGACCATAGCCATGCTCGCCAGCGACTACACCACGTACCTGACCGGCGAGGTCGTCTCGATCTCCTCGCAGCGGGCCTGACCCGTGCGCGGTTCCGGTAGCCGCCGCCACCGGAACCGCTCACGGCAGCCTGAAAGGATGCCTCCATGACTCCTCCCAGAGACGATGCTGCCAAGTCCGGGCGTCGCGCCGAGTTGCTCGACATCGCCGCGGAGCTGTTCGCCTCCCGCGGGGTGCGTGCCACCACCGTGCGCGACATCGCCGACGCCGCGGGCATCCTGTCGGGCAGTCTCTACCACCACTTCGACTCCAAGGAGTCGATGGTCGACGAGATCCTGCGGGGATTCCTCGACGACCTGTTCGGCCGCTACCGCGAGATCGTCGCCTCGGGTCCGGACTCCCGCGCCACCCTCGAGGCGCTCATCACCGCGTCGTACGAATCGATCGACAAGTCGCACGCCGCGGTCGCGATCTACCAGGACGAGGCCAAGCGGCTCGTGGAGAACGAGCGGTTCTCCTACATCTCCGACCTCAACACCGAATTCCGCGACCTGTGGGTGGGGGTGATCGAGCGCGGCATCGCCGACGGCACGTTCCGGCCGGACGTCGACGTCGAACTCGTCTTCCGGTTCCTGCGCGACACCGTGTGGGTGGCCGTGCGCTGGTACCGGCCCGGCGGCACCCTCACCGCCGACAAGGTGGCGCAGCAGTACCTGTCCATCGTGCTCGACGGACTTGCCAATCCCTGAACCGACCTTCCCGGAACCGACTAGGAGTCCCTCATGACCGAGGCATACATCGTCGACGCGGTACGCACCCCGATCGGCAGGAAGAACGGCGGCCTGTCCGCCGTCCACCCCGCCGACCTGGGCGCGCACGTGATCAAGGCGATCGTGGACCGCACCGGCATCGACCCGAGCGACGTCGACGACGTCGTCTTCGGCTGCGTCGACGCCATCGGCGGCCAGGCCGGCAACATCGCCCGCACCGCGTGGCTCGCCGCCGGCTACCCGCAGCACGTCCCCGGCGTCACCGTCGACCGGCAGTGCGGGTCGAGCCAGCAGGCCCTGCACTTCGGTGCGCAGGCCATCCTGTCCGGCACCGCCGACCTCATCGTCGCCGGCGGCGTGCAGAACATGTCGCAGATCCCGATCTCCGCGGCCATGATCGTCGGGCAGCAGTACGGCTTCGACACCCCGTTCGGCGGTTCGGCCGGCTGGACCGAGCGCTACGGGGACCAGGAGGTCTCGCAGTTCCGCGGCGCCGAGATGATCGCCGACAAGTGGGATCTCAGCCGCGAGGATCTCGAGCGCTGGGCGTTGCAGAGCCATGAGCGGGCCAAGGCGGCCATCGCCGAGGGCCGGTTCGAGGGCGAGATCGTCCCGCTCGGCGACGCCACCGTCGACGAGGGGCCCCGCGAGACGAGCCTCGAGAAGATGGCGTCCCTCGCGACGCTCGTCGAGGGCGGCCGGCTCACCGCCGCCGTCGCCAGCCAGATCTCCGACGGTGCCTCGGCGGTACTGCTCGCCTCCGGCGAGGCCGTCCGCAAGTACGGTTTGAAGCCTCGCGGGCGGATCCACCACCTCAGCGCCCGCGGCGACGACCCGATCTTCATGCTCAGCGCGCCCATCCCGGCGACGCAGCACGCGCTGGCGAAGGCCGGCCTGAGCATCGACGACATCGACCTGATCGAGATCAACGAGGCCTTCGCCCCCGTCGTACTGGCCTGGATCAAGGAGATCGGCGCCGACCCCGCCAAGGTCAACGTCAACGGCGGCGCCATCGCGCTGGGCCACCCGCTCGGCGCCACCGGCACCAAGCTGATGGCGACCCTGCTGAACGAGCTCGAGCGCCGCGAGGGTCGCTACGGCCTCCTGACGATCTGCGAGGGCGGCGGCACCGCGAACGTGACGATCATCGAGCGGGTGTAGCCGGGCGGCTGCGCCGCCGGTGTGTCTCTTGGGCTGCCCTGACAGCCCAAAAGACACACCGGCGCGTCAGCGCAGGGTCGGATCGGTGACCCGGTCGCTGCTGCCGGCGGTGCGGAATGCGTGGTCGGCGAGGTCGGCGAGCGGATCGGCGGGCAGGACGTGGACGATCTGCTGGTGGACGATGCCGCCGTCCGGGCACCAGACGACCACCCGCCGGGGCCCGGGCGCCACCTGGTGGGCGACCATCGACCCGGATGGCTCGACGGGCAGGCTGCGGGTGTTACCGTCCGCGTCCGGATCGACGCGGCAACTCTCCGGGTGGACGGGCACACCGTGCACCGTCACCTTCACCCGCTCCCGGCCCGCGACGACGTCGGCGGCGGGCGCTGCCTGCGCCGTCGCCGGAACAACCACTGCCGCAACGACCGTGGACAGTGCCACCGCCGTCGCGCCTGCATAACCGAATCTCATGGCTTCTCCCTCCCGTGCGGGCCTCTCCCACCCGTCCGGCTCAGCGTACGACACGGGTGGGGCACCGGCTCAGGGTCGGAAGGACACCCGGGCGTGCAGTCCCTCCGGCATGAGGGTGAGCCGCTCGGCCACCTTCAGCCGGTAGGCGGGGTCTATCGCCAGGTCGTAGCGGCGCAACAGGGTTCCCAGCACGAGAGTGGCCTCGTGCAGCGCGAACTGCCTTCCTATGCAAGCGCGTTCGCCGGTGCCGAACGGTTTGTACACGTGCGCGGGCCGGGCCCGGACCCGTTCGGGCAGGAAGCGGTCGGGGTCGAACTCGTCGGCGTCGTCGCCCCAGACCGCCCGGTCGCGGTGCACCGCGGGCAGCAGCACGAGCACCCAGTCGCCGGCACGCATCCGGTACCGGCCGGCGAGGGTGGTGTCGACCTTCGCCTCCCGCGCGTACGCCGGCGCGGTGGGCCACAGGCGCAGCGCTTCGTCGAGCACCCGGCGGACGTAGCGCAGCTTGGCGATCTGCTCGAATGCGGGCTCGCCGTCGCCCCAGATCTCCTCGACCTCCGCCCGGGCCCGCGCGTAGGCCTGTGGGTCGCGCATCAGATAGTAGAGAGCGAACGACAATGCACCCGAAGTTGTTTCGTGACCGGCGACGAGGAAGGTGAGCACCTGGTTGCGGATGTTGATCTCGTCGAGCCTGTTGGGATCGTCCTCCCGTGCCGCCCGCAGCATCAGCTCGAGCAGGTCGTCGGGGGCGGGGCCGGGGGCGTCGCGCCTGCTGTGGATCACCGCGTCGACGATGTCGTGCATGTGCGCCCGGTCGAGGTCGTACTGCCGCTTGGCGGCGGGGAAGAGGAAGCGCCCGACGACCGGCACGGTGCGCAGCATGCTGCGCTGCGAGAACGACAGTCCACCGACCATCGCCTCGACGAACGGATGCCGCTCCGCACGCTCGAACGGCTCGAACGAGTAGCTGAATCCGGTGCGGCCGATGGTTTCCAGCGTCAGCTTCGTCATGTCCGCGGCGATGTCCACGTCGCCGCCGCCGTGCTCCGTACGGTCCCAGTGCGCGACGAGCTGGGTGGTGACGTCGAGCATCGTGGCGTGGTACCGGCGCATCGCCTGCTGGGTGAACGCCGGCATCAGTAGCTCGTGTGCGCGCCGCCAGTTCGGTTCCTCGTTGAAGGCGGTGAACAGCCCGTCGCCGCCGATCGCGCGCAGGGCCTCCACACCCGGCGCGAGGTGCTTGGCGAAGCGCTTCTCGTCGGACAGCTCGGCCGTGAGCTCGCCCGAGCAGACGAACACGAAGCGGCGGCCGAAGGCCGTGCGCTCGAACACCGGGCCGAGGGTCTTGTGGATTGCCATCGAGTTCTGCACCGGGGTCTTCAGCGACATGCCCAGAACGTCGCCGGCGAGGGGGAGACGTCTCGGCGGGCGCGGAATTTCCGTGTCGAACACCCGCGACGTGGCCATGACCATGCTCCGACCCCCAGTTATTGAATCCGTGTACAGTAGTCACGCTACGCCGGGACGGACGCGTGTCAAGAACTAGATTGGGTCCGTGGCCCAACCCCGCCGACGACTCGATCCCGAGCAGCGCCGCGCGCAGCTGCTCGACATCGGCGCGCGCCTGTTCGCCGAGCGCGCCTACGAGGACGTGTGGATCGAGGAAGTCGCCGAACTCGCCGGGGTCTCGCGCGGCCTGATGTACCACTACTTCCCGACCAAACGAGACTTCATGGCGGCGGTCGTCCAGCGGGAGTCCGACCGGCTGCTTGCCGTCACCGAACCGGATCCGCAGCTCACCGTCGCCGAGCGGATCACCGCGGGTCTCGACGCCTACCTCGACTACGTCGCGTCGCATCGGCAGGGCGTCGCGGCGGTCAACAGGGCCGCGGACTCCGCCGACGCCGGTATCCGCGCGATCGTCGATGCCGAGCTCGGCGTTCAGCAGGAACGCATCCTCGACGCGCTCGCACCGCCCGACGGCGAACGCGAACTCGTCGCGGTGGCCGTGCAGGGATGGATCGCCCTCGTGCGCAGCGTGTGCGTCGACTGGCACGACCACCCCGCCGTCACCGGGACGCAGCTGCGGGAGCTGTGCCTGAATGCGCTGCGCGGCATGCTCGGCGGTCGCCTCGGCTGAGAACCCGGGTTACCCTCGGTCCATGTGCCGGAACATCACGGAGCTGCGCGGGCTCGAGCCGGCAGCGACCGCCGAGGAGATCGAGGCCGCCGCCCGCCAGTACGTGCGCAAGGTCAGCGGCGTCCACAAACTGTCCGACGCCACCCGCGAACCGTTCGAGGAGGCCGTCGCCGAGGTCACGGCCGTCACCATGCGGCTGCTCGACCGGCTCCCGCCGCGCCGGCAGCCGCCGCCGACGATTCCGCCGTTGCGCCGGCCGGAGGTGCAGGCGCGGATCGCGGCGCACGGCTGAACGACGTCGCCCCTCCGTGTCCCACGGCGGCGGTCAGCCGGACGCGGGTGCCGTTCCCGCGGCGCGGGCGTGCACCCAGGCGACCACCTGGGTGCGGGATCCGACGCCCAGCTTGTCCAGGATGTGTTCGACGTGCCCGTCGACCGTCCGGTGCGAGATCACGAGCCGATCCGCGATCTCCCGGTTGCTGAGGCCCCGGGCGACGAGTTCGGCCACCTCCACTTCCCTGCGGGTCAACGGGGAGGCACTGGGTGACGCGGTCGCCGACGGGTCTGCAGGCGTTCCGAGAGCCGTGTCGACAGCCTGCTCGATGGTCAGGTGTGCCGGCGGTGCCGACAGGCGCGCGTACTTCTTCGTTCCGAGCGACTGTCGGACCCGCTGTTCCCAGTGCGCCGAATCACCTGTGATGTGGGGACCGAAGGCCGCGACGGAAGTGCCGAGTCGCTGCCACACGGCCCCGGCCGCGCCGAAGAGCATGGCAGACCGCTCGGTGTGGCCGACGGCTTCCGCCGCCCAGGCGAGAAGTTCGATCGACAGGGCGGTGCAGATCTTGTCCTTGAAGTCGCGCTGGATGTGCAGTGCCTGTTCCGCGGCGTCGACGGCGTCGTCGATCCGGCCGAGGTGGAAGTAGGCCAGGCTCGAAACCCACAGGGCGTACGCCTTGTTCCACTGCTCGCCGTGTTCGTCTGCCGCGTGGATCACGTGTGCACACGTGGCGAGTGCGTCGTCGACCCGGCCGTCGTAGGTCTGGGTCATGGCCAGTTGGAACAAGGCGGTGAGGGTTGCCGCGCGATCGCCTCGGGTGCGATGAACGGCGATCGCCGCCTCGTAGAGATCGATCGCGTCGGTTGTTCGTCCGCAGAACAAGGCGTGCAGGGCGGCCCAGTGGTCGTGATGCGCCTGCAACTCGGCATCTTCCAGTTCGGCTGCGATGGATCCGCATTCGGCAAGACGAAGTGCGGCTCCCTCCCGGTCCCCCTGGATCAGGGCCGTCCACGCGGTCACCCACAGGACGTTGCCCCGGTCGCGAGTGGACCGGGGCAGTCGTTGCAGAAGTCGCTCGAGTCGGGTGCGGCCGTTGGAGAGGTTGCCTCCTGCGATCCAGTGATACCGCAGCGCCACGGCGAGGGCGGCCGCGGCCGGCAGGTCGCTGTCGTCCCGTAGCGACCAGTCGAGCGCAGCCATGAAGTTCGGATGGTCGATCCGCCACCGCGACAACAGTTCCGATTGCCTCGGCCCGTACCAGTCCGCCGCGTAACGCTGTGCCCGCTCGAGGTAGTGGTCCCGGTGCCGCCGGTACAGATCGTTCCTGTGCCCACCGGCGTCGAGCAGCTCGTGCCCGTACTCGCGCACGGTCATCAGCTGCGAGTAACGGAAGGTATCCGCGGAACGATCAACCGCGACAAGCGATTTCGACACCAGGCCGTCGAGAAGGTCCATCACCTGTTCCGGTGGAAGGTCTTCGTCCCCGCAGATCGACTCGGCGGCTTCGAGATCGAAGCTGCCGGGAAAGACCGACAGCCGCGCCCACAGCGTGCGCTCCGGTGCGGAGCACAGTTCGTAGCTCCAGTCGATCAGCGCCCGAAGCGTCTGCTGCCGGGGCACGGCCGCGCGGTTGCCGCCGGTGAGCAGGGCGAAGCGCCGGTCGAGCCGTTCGACGAGCTGGGCGGGGGACAGGGTTCGCAACCGCGTCGCGGCGAGTTCGATGGCCAGGGGGATGCCGTCGAGCTGGATGCACAGCTGGGCGACGGCGTCGGCGTTGGCGTCGGTGATCCGGAATTCGGCGACCACACTCTGGGTGCGCTCGACGAGAAGCGTGACCGATTCGAACAGAGCCAGGTCGGCGGCGCGGTTGCCCGTCGATTCCGTTGGGGTGCTCAACGGCGGCAGCACGTAGGTGAATTCGCCGCCGACCCCGAGCGGCTCCCGGCTCGTCGCCAGCACGCGCACCTCGGGTGCGCCGGTGAGGACCGTGGTGACGAACGCGGCCGCCGCGTCGAGCAGGTGCTCACAGTTGTCGACCACGATCAGCATGTGGCGGTCCCGCAGGTGATCGAGGATCTTGTCCGTCGCGGGACGGGTGGACTGGTCGGTGACGCCGAGCGCCGCGGCCGCGGCCGACGGGAGCGCCTCGGGATCGCGGACCACGGCGAGGTCGATCCAGCAGAACGAGTCGCGGAAGGCGCGGGCGGAGCGGAGGGCGATCTCCTCCGCCAGCCGGGTCTTGCCGACCCCGCCCGGACCGAGCAACGACAGGAGCCGGGCCTGCTGCAGGCGGGCCCGAGCCTCGTCGATCTCCCGGCGACGACCGACGAAGCTGGTCAGCGAGGGGGTCAGTCCTTTGGTGCGGGGCAGGGGGGACTCCATCTTCACGCTTCCCAGAGATAGTGGTCAGAACATACCCGAATGTGGTGTGACGCCCAACACAGGTATCGAAAGGGGTGATTCCCCCCGCGTGGGGGTGATGTGACGCGGGTCATTGTCGTGGTCAGGCATCGAAGCGCCCCGGACGGGGCCGACATCCCTTTGATCGTGAGGAGCCCGCACCATGACCGAAACCGATTTCTCCGCTCCCGACGTCGACGTCGTCGTCGTGGGAGCCGGCTTCGCCGGCCTGTACGCCCTGCACAAGCTGCGCGACAGGATGAACCTGTCGGTGCGGGTGTTCGAGGCCGGCGCCGACGTGGGCGGCACCTGGTACTGGAACCGCTACCCGGGCGCCCGGTGCGACATCGAGAGCATCCACTACTCGTACTCCTTCGACGAGGAGCTGCAGCAGGAGTGGCGGTGGAGCGAGAAGTTCGCCGGCCAGCCGGAGATCCTGAGGTACCTCGAGCACGTCGCCGACCGTTTCGACCTGCGCAAGGGCATCACTTTCCACACCCGTGTGACCGGCGTGCACTGGGACGACGAGAACTCGATGTGGACGGTGCACACCGACGACGGCCGCAGCGTGCGCAGCCGGTACTTCATCTCCGGCGCCGGCAACCTCTCGGTCCCGAAGACTCCCGAGTTCGGCGGCATCGAGAACTTCCGAGGCGAGGTCCTGCTCACCGGCAACTGGCCCCACGGCGGGGTGGATTTCACTGGCAAGCGCGTCGCGGTCATCGGCACCGGCGCCAGCGGCATCCAGGCGATCCCGCTGATCGCCGAGCAGGCGGCGGAGCTGATCGTCTTCCAGCGCACCCCGCAGTTCGCCACCCCGCTGGGCAACGGGCCGCTCGACCCGCAGGCGGCGGCCGAGGCCAAGCAGAACTACCGGAGCCTGCGCGACGCAGCCCGCAATCACTTCCTCGGCGTCCCGTTCGACCAGGTCCAGCCCTCGGCACTGGCCGTCGACGCGCAGGAGCGCCGCCGGGTGTTCGACGAGCGCTGGAACGCCGGCGGGTTCCGGCTGTTCATCGACAGCTTCCAGGACATCCTGTTCGACAAGAAGGCCAACGACACCATCGCCGAGTACATCCGCGAACGCATCCGCGAGCGGGTGCAGGACCCGGCCAAGGCCGACAAGCTCGCACCCGAGGGCTACGCCTACGGCACCAAGCGTCCCCCGCTCGAGACGAACTACTACGAGGCCTACAACCGCGAGAGCGTGCACATCGTCGATGTGAAGGACACTCCGGTCGACGAGATCACCGCCACCGGGGTCCGGGTGGGAGAGCGCACCTACGAGGTGGACACCATCGTGCTGGCCACCGGCTTCGACGCCATGACCGGACCGCTGCTGGCGATGGACCTCCGCGGCCGCGGCGGACAGACGCTGGCCGAGAAATGGGCCTACGGGCCGCGGACCTACCTCGGCATCATGATCCACGGGTTCCCGAACCTGTTCACCGTCACCGGGCCGCAGTCGCCGTCGGTGCTCTACAACATGCCGCTGGCCATCGAGGACCACGTCGACTTCGCCACCGACGCGATCGACTACCTGCGCGCACACGACCTCGACGTGATCGAGCCGACCGCGCAGGCCGAGACCGACTGGCTGCACCTGACCAACGAGATCGCCGGACAGACCCTGCTGCCGCAGACCAACTCGTGGTACATGGGCGCCAACATCCCCGGCAAGCCGAGGGCCTGCATGGTCTACCTCGGCGGTGCCCCGACCTACCGGCAGACCTGCGCCGAGGTCGTCGCCGGCGGCTACACCGGCTTCGACACGACGAGTTCGCGCGCGGTGGTCGCGACCGCCGTCTCCTGACCCCACCGTCCATTCCCCGGAAGGAAATGCCATGACACTCGACCCTCACGTCGAGCAACTGCTCGCGGGACTGCAGGCGCAAGGACTGAAATCGTTCGAGAACATGTCCGTCGACGAAGCCCGGGCCGTCGTGTCGACGTTCACCGGCTTGCAGGCCCCGCCCGAACCGGTCGCCCGGATCGAGGACCTCCACTATGTCAGCGACACCACCGAGCTTCCGCTGCGGATCCACATTCCCGAAGGCGCCGGTCCGCGTCCGGTGGTGCTCTACTTCCACGGCGGTGGGTTCGTCGCCGGTGATCTCGAGGTGGTCGACGAACCCGCCCGGGCACTCGCGAACGAGACGGGGGCGGTCGTCGTGACCGCCGCCTACCGGCGAGCCCCCGAACATCGGTTTCCGGCGGCCGCCGACGACGCCTGGGCCGCGCTGAACTGGGTCGCCGCGCACATCGCCGAGCACGGCGGGGACCCGGGCAGCATAGTGGTGATGGGCGACAGCGCCGGGGGGAATCTGGCGGCCGTCACCGCGCTGCGCTCCCGAGACCGGGGAGGGCCGGCCCTTCGCGGACAGGTGCTGATCTACCCGGTGATCGACCCGAACGCTCAGCTTCCGTCCCGAATCGACTACGCCGACGGCTACCTCATCACCGCCGCGGCCGTGGACTGGTTCTGGGAGCAGTACCTGTCCGCACCGGAGGACGCCGACAACCCGTATGCCGTCCCCACCCGGGCGGCCCGCGTGGACGGACTCCCGCCGGCCCTCATCCTCACGACGGAGAACGAGGTCGCCCGCGACGAGGCCGAACAGTACGGCGATCGGATGCGCGCCGAGGGTGTGGACGTCCGTACCGTCCGATTCGACGGGTTGGTGCACGGCGTGTACTGGATGTCCGGCGCTGTTCCCCGCAGCCGCGAGTTGCGCGCCGCCGTCGCCGATTTCGTCAAGAGCGTCTTCGTCACCACGTCGGCGGCCTGACGGTCTTCCGCCCGGCGGGCGCGGCGCCGAGTCCGCCGGGCGCGGTGTCGAGTCCGCCGGACGCGACGGACGTGCGAACCGGTCGGCTGCACCGGTGACCGTGTCGGTGCCGGATGTCAGGATGCCGGCATGGACGAACGACCGGTGCTGGTTCTCGGTTCCACGGGCACCGTCGGGCGACGGGTCACCCGGCAGTTGCGCGAACGCGGGCACGCGGTCCGTGCCGCCTCCCGCTCGGGCGACGTGCCGTTCGACTGGTTCGGCCCGCACACCTGGAGACCTGCGGTGTCCGGTGCCGGGGCCGTGTTCGTCATGGCTCCCGACGGCGTGCCGGTCGCGGACGGATTCGTCGAGGTGGCTGTCGCCGAGGGGGTTTCGCGGTTGGTCCTGCTGTCGAGCAAGGCGGTCGACGTGATGGGCGACGAGCGCCTGCTGGCCGCCGAGCGTGCCGTCACGTCGTCCGGCGCGGAGTGGACCGTGGTGCGCCCCGACTGGTTCGATCAGAACTTCGACGAGGGTTTCCTGCGCGATGCCGTGCTCGCGGGCGAGATCGTCCTGCCGCTGGGTGACATGCGTCAGGCGTTCAACGACGCCGGGGACATCGCCGCCGTCACCGTCGCCGCCCTCACCGGGGACGGCCACGCCGGCCGGACCTACGAGCTGAGCGGGCCGGACGCGCTGTCGTGGGGCGAGGCCGCGGCCGTGCTCGCCCGCGCGTCGGGACGCGAGATCCGTTACCGCGGTGAACCGGACGCCTACCTCGAGGCGATGACCGGACTCGGCCTGGACCGGGCGCAGGTGCTCGCCGAGATCGAGGCCTTCGTGGCGCTGCGGGCGACCGGCGACGCCACCCCGAACGACGTCGTCGCCGAGGTGGCGGGCCGGCCGCCCGTGTCCTTCGAGACCTACGCGCGCGACGCGGCGGAACGCGGGGCCTGGTCCTGACCACGCAGCGCAGCCACCGCGTCGATCCGTTCCACGGCCTCGGCCACGATCCGGTCGATCAGCTCCCGGCAGCTCGGCAGGTCGTCGAGCATGCCGACCACCTGCCCGGAGGCGAGCACACCGGCGTCGGTGTTGCCCTCGACGAGCCCGGCCTTGAGCAGCATGGGGGTGTTGGCCGCCATGATGATCTGCTGCCAGGTGCGGTCGCTCGCCCGCTTCATCGCGATGCCGTCCTTGACGAGCGTCGACCACTTCATCCCGGTCATGGCTTTGAACTTCGCCGCGTTCCTGGCGGCGGCGACGAGACCTTTCGCGTAGCTGCCGCGTTCGAGGCGGTCGACGAGGTCGGTGTTGAGCACCCGGTGCGGCATGCCGTCGACCTTGACCGAGACCGTGGTGTCCTGCAGGCCCCGCCGCAGGTACTCCTGCTTCACCGAGTCGGGCACGGCGCTGTCGCTGGTGAGCAGGAACCGGGTGCCCATGGCGACGCCGGCCGCCCCGTAGGCGAGCGCCGCTGCCAGGCCCCGGCCGTCGAAGAACCCGCCCGCCGCGACGACCGGGATGTCGACGGCGTCGAGCACGCTCGGCAGCAGCAGCGTCGTGGCCACCGGTCCGGTGTGCCCGCCGCCCTCGCCGCCCTGCACGATCACCGCGTCGGCCCCCCAGGAGGCCACCTTCACCGCGTGCTTCGCGGCGCCGATGGACGGGATCACCACGATGCCGTGGTCCTTGAGCTTGGCGATCAGGTCCTTCTTGGGTGCGAGCGCGAAGGACGCGACCTTGACGTTCTCGCGGATGAGCAGGTCGATGCGCCGGGCGGCGTCGGACGCATCGGCCCGCATGTTCACGCCGAAGGGCCTGTCCGTCGCCGCCTTCGTCTTCGCGACGGCGGCCTCGAGTTCCTCGTACGTCATCGTCGCCGAGGCCAGGATGCCGAGGCCGCCCGCGTTGGCGGTGGCTGCGGTCAGCCGGGGGCCGGATACCCAGCCCATGCCGGTCTGGACGATCGGGTGCTCGATGCCGACGAGGTCGGTCAGTGCCGTCGTCAGGCGCGGGCTCATACCGCCACCTCCCGGTCTCGCAGCCCACGCGGATCGAGGACCTCGCGGATCAGGCGCAGTTCCTCGGCGGTGGGCTCCCGGGTGAGGCCGGCCTCGTCGAGGCCGGCCACCTCGAAGGAGGTGTTCTCGGCGACCTGCTCGGCGGTGACACCCGGGTGCAGGGTCAGCGCCCGGAACGTGTGGTCGGGACCGCCGAAGTCGAACGAGCCGAGGTTGGTGACGACCCGGTGCAGGTGCAGGAACCGGAAGGCCGGGTTGGCCGGATCGACCTTGTCGTAGCCGACACCGGAGACGATGTCGACCCGGTTGCAGAACACCCGCGAATTGTGCTTGCCGACCCAGTAGCTCGTCGCGTGGTTGATCGTGTTGCCGGGGGCGCCGCGCACACCGAACATCTGCCGGGTCGGATGCTGCAGCGGCCCGAACGCCGACAGGTTCTGGTTGCCGTGCCGGTCGATCTGGTTGGCGCCCATCACCACGTGGCGGCGGCCGGAGGCGACGACGTCGAACACCTTGCGGAACGGCATCCAGCCCTCGATCGGGCCCTTCGCGCCGAGCGCGGGGGTGTCCGCGAGGATCAGTGCCTCCCCGTCGGTGATGAGCAGGTCCGGTTCGGTGGTCAGCCGGGCGAGGCGGGCGCCGATCAGTGGCAGCGTCGCCATCGGGCTGGCCATGATCTCGCCGGCGCCGGTGAAGATCTCGGCGCAGGCGATGGCGCAGTACTCGGCGCGGGTCACCGTGCCGGAGATCTGCGGGGTGGTCGTCTCGGTCATGCCTGCTCCTCGCTGAAGGCCTGCACTGCGGCCTGGTAGTCGTCCTCGCTGCCGGAGAGGAACCGGTCGACGAATGCCTGCCACGTCTGCGGGTCCTTCGCCGCCTCGGCGTAGTGGCGCTGGAACTTCTCGTCGCGGCCGTAGCTGTCGCCGGCGAGGGTGAAGTGGGCGCCGTTCGGTGCCTCGACGACCCCGTCGACCATCATGCGGTTGAGGACGAGGGACTGCAGGGGAACGGACTTGACGAGCTCCTCGGTTTCGACGATGCGTTCGACCGAGACGTACCGTTTCGCGGCGGCCAGGCAGTACAGGTCGTCGAAGTAGGGGTCGACGCCGGTGTAGGCGGCGTTGCCGTGCGCATCGCCGAGGTTCAGATGCACCAGGGCCGCATCGAGGTTCAGCGCCGGCATCGCGATCAGCGTCTCGGCCTCGCCCGACTCGTCGGTGTACGGCGAGGTGACGGTCCGCAGCTCGCCCTCCCAGAAGTCGACGACGGCGGAGCCCAGGCCGGCGCGGATCGGCAGGAACGGCAGCCGGGCGGCGGCCGCCTCGAGGCCGCACTTGATCATGCCCTCGTCCATCTCCCGCGCGACGATCTCGCCGTTCGTGCGGGCCTTGGCGAACCACGGGTCGTAGAACGGGGCCGAGTCGAGGGAGACGAACCCGTAGTACGCCTTCTTCACCTTCCCGGCAGAACACAGCAGTCCCAGATCCGGGCCGCCGTAGGTCACGACCGTCAGGTCCGTCACATCCGAGCGCAGGATCGCGCGGACGAGCGCCATCGGCTTGCGCCGCGACCCCCAGCCGCCGATGCCGATCGTCATGCCGCTGCGCAGCTCGCCGACCACGTCGTCGAGCGACATCCTCTTGTCACGCATGGTGTTTCATGTCTCCTGGTCAGTGGTTGGCGCGCGGTTTGCCGGTGGCGACGAACTCGTCCCGGTGCTCGTCCGCGATGCCGGCGAGGTTGAGTTCGAAGGTGAAACCCTGCTCGAAGCGGTAGCTCTGCTTCACGTCCACCGGGTCGATGCCGTTGATGGCTTCCTTGGCGCACCTGATGACGCGGGTGTCCTTCGCCGCGATCTTCTCGGCGATCTCGCGGGCGGTGGCGTCGAGTTCGGCGCGCGGGACGACCTTGTACACCGAGCCGAAGTGCTCGAGCTGCTGGGCCGTGACGTTCTGCGCCGTGTAGTACAGGGTGCGCATCATGTGCTGCGGCACCAGCCGCGCGAGGTGGGTGGCCGCGCCGAGCGCGCCGCGGTCCACCTCGGGAAGGCCGAAGACGGCGTCGTCGGAGGCGACGATGACGTCGGCGTTGCCGACGAGGCCGACTCCGCCGCCGACGCAGAAACCGTTCACGGCGACCACGACGGGCACGGCGCAGTCGTAGACGGCGGCGAAGGCGGCGGCACAGCCCCGGTTGGCGGCGATGAGGGCGTCGTGGCCGTCGGTGGCCTGCATCTCCTTGATGTCGACGCCGGCATTGAAGCCGCGGCCCTCCGCGCGCAGGATCACCACGTGCGTGGCCGGATCCTTGCCTGCGGCCAGGACCGCGTCGGCCAGTTCGAACCAGCCCTGGGAGGGGATGGCGTTCACAGGCGGGTAGTCGACGGTGACCGTGGTGATGCCCGCGCCGTCGGTGGTCGAGGTGATGCCCATGGCAGGTTCCTAACGTCTGTACCGAACCAAGCGATTGCTTGGTAAGTTAGCACATGCGGGGCGCAGACCCCAGGGAGCGGAATCGTGGAGGCGGGGCGAGTGTGTCGCCCGGATTCCCCGACAACGACATCTATTCGAGGAGAAGACAAGTGAGTGGACTGGTCAACGGGCGCGTCGTGATCGTCACCGGCGCGGGGCGCGGCATCGGACGGGCCCACGCGCTGGCCTTCGCGGCCGAGGGCGCAAAGGTCGTGGTCAACGACATCGGGGCCGGCGCGGACGGTTCCGCGACGGGGGAGAGCCCCGCGGAGCAGGTCGTCGCGGAGATCCGGGCGGCCGGCGGCGAGGCCGTCGTCAACGGTGACGACGTCGCCGACTGGGCCGGCGCGCAGAACCTGGTG
Organism: Rhodococcus sp. 14C212; assembly: GCF_011058195.1. Classification (NCBI taxonomy): domain Bacteria; kingdom Bacillati; phylum Actinomycetota; class Actinomycetes; order Mycobacteriales; family Nocardiaceae; genus Rhodococcus; species Rhodococcus sp. 14C212. The sequence continues at coordinate 100,023 of NZ_JAALEH010000006.1, forward strand.
CAGACGGCCCTGGACACCTTCGGACGGCTCGACGTCCTGGTCAACAATGCCGGATTCCTGCGCGACCGCATGCTCGCCAACATGAGCGAGGAGGAATGGGATTCGGTGATCCGGGTGCACCTCAAGGGTCACTTCGCCCCGATGCGGCACGCGATGGCGTACTGGCGCGGGGAGGCGAAGGCCGGCAACCCGGTCGACGCGCGCATCGTCAACACCAGCTCGGGCGCCGGCCTGATGGGCAGCATCGGCCAGGGCAACTACGCCGCGGCGAAGGCCGGAATCGCGGCCCTCACGATCCAGGCGGCCGCCGAGTTCGCCCGCTACGGCGTCACCGTCAACGCGATCGCGCCGGCCGCCCGGACCCGCATGACGGTGGGCGCGGGGGGCGCGATGGCCGAGTCGATGGCCGCCCCGGAGGAGGGCTTCGACGCGATGGCCCCGGAGAACGTCTCACCGCTGGTGGTGTGGCTCGGCAGCGCCGAGTCGAAGGACGTCACGGGCCGGGTGTTCGAGGTGGAGGGCGGCAAGGTCTCCGTCGCCGACGGCTGGCGGCACGGCGAGGCGACCGACAAGGGGGAGCGCTGGGATCCGAAGGAACTCGGCCCGGTGGTGGAGAAGCTGATCGCACGCAGCGAGCCCCCGACCCCCGTCTACGGCGCGTAGGCAGCGAAGCTGCCGGTGCGTCCTTTGGGCGGCGGGAACAACCCGAAGGACGCACCGGCGGCGCAGCCGCCTACGCGGGCGAGCGGACGATGATGGTGGTCCCGGGGAAGTACGCGGCCAGTTCGGTGCGGGCGTGCTTGAGGGTCGCGGTGCCGTAGCCCTGCTTGCGCAGCTCGGGCTGGACCCAGATCGCGACGTCGACCTCATGGCCCTGCAGCTCACCGAACGCGAAGCCGACCGGCTTGGGTTCGGTGCCGGACAGGTCCTCGGCGACCAGCCACACGGCGGACTCGTCGTCGATGCGCGACAGGCCGGCGGCGCGCTCCTGTTCGACCCGCGCCGCGCCGGCGTCGTCGAGCTGCTCCTCGCACCGGGCGCGGAACAGCTCGCGGTCCGGCTCGCTGTCGCTGAACTGACGCAGCCGGAAGTGGGCGCCGGTGGCGTAGGGGCGCTCGGCGGGCGTCCACTTCAGTACCGCGTCGAGGTCGTCGAGCTCCTCACGGATCTTCTTGCGCTCCGCCTTGGTCAGCCGCCGGAACGGAAGGTTGAGCACCGCTTCGGCGCAGAACTCGTTCGTGTCGAGCAGCTGCGCCACGGTCGCGACGGCCTCGGCCCTGTCGTTGCTCTCGACGATGGCATCGAGGACCTCGTGCCGGCGTTCGAGCGCGCGCAGCAGTGCCGCGGCGATCTCCCGCTTGTCGAGTACCTGATCGTGGTTCGCGGTTGTCATCGGGTGACATCCCTTCTCGAGAGCAGCTCGACCGGGCACCCCACTGGTTCGTGCCCGGTCGTGCCGGCTCCCGCGAGGGTCACTCGCACACCACCACCGGGATGACCCGATCCGTCCAGGACTGATAATTGTCGAAATCCGCGTACATTGCCACCAGCCGCGGCCAGTACTGCGCCCGCTCCTCGGGCGTCGCCACCCGTGCCGTCATCTGCCGCACCCGCGACCGGACCTGCACGGTCACCCGCGGATCGGCCTGGATGTTGCGGAACCACAGCGGGTGCTGGGGCAGGCCGCCCTGGGATGCGACGAGCACCACCCGCTCGTCGTCCTCGAGGAACAACAGCGGAACGGTCCGCTGCTGTCCCGTCCTCCGGCCCGTGGTGGTCAGCAGGCAGACGGGGATGCCCCACGGAAAGGCGCTGCCCACCCGCCACTTTCCACCGATCCGGCCGCCGGTGGCCTGATAGACCGCCACGTTGGCGCGCGACATCCACTTGATGATCGGCACGGTCCACTTCGAGTCGAGGCCCTTCGGGGCGGCGGCTCCGCTCATGTCAGATCCGCTCGATGATCGTGCCGGTGGCCAGCGCGCCGCCTGCGCACATGGTGATCAGCGCGGTGGAGCCGTCGCGCCGTTCGAGCTCGTGCAGAGCGGTGGTGATCAGCCGCGAGCCGGTCGAGCCGACGGGGTGGCCGAGCGCGATCGCACCGCCGTTCACGTTGACCTTGTCCATGTCGGGTTCGTGCACCCGCTCCCACGACAGCAGCACCGACGCGAACGCCTCGTTGACCTCGAACAGGTCCAGGTCGCCGATCGTCATCCCGGACTTGTCGAGGACGCGGCTCGTCGCCTGCACCGGGCCGTCGAGATGGAACTCGGGCTCGGCGCCGACGAGGGCCTGCGAGACGATCCGGGCCCGAGGCTTCAGGCCCAGCGCCGCGGCGCGGTCGGAATCCATGAGCAGCACCGCAGCGGCGCCGTCGGAGATCTGCGACGAGGTGCCGGCGGTGTGGATGCCGCCGTCGAGGACCGGCTTCAGTTTCGCGAGCGATTCCGTGGTCGTCTCGCGCAGGCCCTGGTCGCGGGCGACGGTCTGCTTCTCTCCGGTGAGCGTGCCCTCCTTGTCGACGACGGGCGCGACGACGGGCAGCACCTCGCGGTCGAAGCGGCCCTCGTCCCACGCCCGCTTGGCCAGCGCCTGCGACCGGACGCCGAGCGCGTCGACGTCCTCGCGGGTGATGCCGCGACGACGGGCGATGCGCTCGGCCGCCTCGAACTGGTTGGGCATGTCGATGTTCCACGACCCGGGCCGCCGCGGGCCGGCGAGCTCGCCGACGTTCGCACCGAGCGGCACCTGCGACATCGCCTCGATACCGCAGGCGATGCCGACGTCGATGGCACCGGTGGCGATGAGTCCGGCGATCAGGTGGTTGGCCTGCTGAGCCGACCCGCACTGGCAGTCGACGGTGGTGGCGCCGACCTGCCACGGCAGGCCGGCGTGCAGCCACGCGGTGCGGGTGATGTTGTTGGACTGCGCGCCGGCCTGGGTGACACACCCGCCGATCACCTGCTCGACGAGGGCGGGATCGAGCCCCGCGCGCTCGATCAGTCCGCTCTGTGCGGCTCCGAGAAGCTCGGCAGCATGCAGGCCGGCGAGCCAGCCCCCGCGCTTGCCGATCGGGGTGCGTGCCGCCTCGACGATGACTGGTGTGCCCACGGTGGGCTCCTTTCTGGTCCTTGTCCTCGCAAAGTAGAACAGGTTGTCGTGGCGGACAAGACGTGGTCCGAATGATCGGGACTTGGCGATTCCTTGGCCTCCGGGCCGCCCTGTGCTTGAATGCTTTTAGAACGTGTTCCACATCACGACCCGGTGCACTCGTCAGGGTAGGAGAGAATTCAGTGGCGCAGCCCAACATCCCCGAAGACATCGACTTCACCGATCCGGATCTCTACGCCGAGCGGATGCCGTTCGAGGAATTCGCCGAGCTGCGTAGGACGGCCCCCGTCTGGTGGAACAAGAAGTCCCCCGACGTCGGCGGATTCCACGACGAGGGATTCTGGGTCGTGTCCCGGCACGAGGAGGTCCGTGAGGTCTCCCGCCGGAGCGACGTGTTCTCCAACTGGGAGAACACCGCGATCCCGCGGTTCAACGACGACATCCCGCGCGAGGCCATCGAACTGCAGCGCCACGTCCTGCTCAACAAGGACGCGCCCGAGCACACCAAGCTGCGCAAGCTCGTCGCCCGCGGGTTCACCCCGCGCGCGATCAACGGCCTTCGCGACGAGCTCAACGCCCGTGCGAAGAAGATCGTCGAGGAGGCCTGCCGGGCCGGTGGGGGCGACTTCGTCACCCAGGTCGCCGCGGAGCTGCCGCTGCAGGCCATCGCCGAACTCATCGGCGTCCCGCAGGAGGACCGCGACAAGATCTTCGAGTGGTCGAATCAGATGACCGGCTACGACGACCCGGACAACACCGCCGACCCGGCGGCCGCGTCGATGGAGGTCCTCGGCTACGCGTACCAGATGGCCGCCGCCCGCAAGGAGTGCCCGGCCGACGACATCGTCACCACCCTGATCGAGGCCGACATCGACGGTGACGAGCTCTCGCCCGAGGAATTCGGCTTCTTCTTCATCGTGCTCGCCGTCGCCGGCAACGAGACCACCCGCAACGCGATCACGCACGGCATGGCGGCGTTCCTCGACAACCCGGAGCAGTGGGAGATCTTCAAGCGGGACCGGCCGAAGACCGCGGCCGACGAGATCATCCGCTGGGCCACGCCGGTCACCTCGTTCCAGCGCACCGCGCTCGAGGACACCGAACTCGGCGGGCAGACGATCCACAAGGGCGACCGCGTCGTGATGCTGTACGCGTCGGCGAACAACGACGAGGAGGTGTTCGAGAACCCCCGCACGTTCGACATCCTGCGAGATCCCAACCCGCACCTCGCCTTCGGTGGTACCGGTGCGCACTACTGCCTCGGCGCCAACCTGGCGCGGATGGAGATCGACCTCGTCTTCAACGCGATCGCCGACTACATGCCCGACATCACCAAGGTCGCCGACCCGAAGCGGTTGCGGTCCGGCTGGCTCAACGGCATCAAGGAGTTCCGGGTGGACTACCAGACGCAGGGCGGCTGCCCGGTCGAGCACTGACCCGGGTGGGGCGGCGCCGGGAGATCGGGAATCACCTGGCGCCGCGGTGCTTTCAGTAGGATCCGGGCACTCTGCGGATCCGGCCGCCGTTCACGGATCGACGCGCGGAACCCGTGGATTCCGGACAGCGGGGTGAGTGGGATGCTGCAGGAGCCGGCGACATGGGTGCACCCCGCCGAAATTGGGGGTGAGGGCGGGGTGCTCGCCCACGGTATTCGGCCGCCGAGGTGCCCGCGGCGTCCGGTCCTGCTGACCGGGACCGGTCCGTCCGACCCCGCCGGTGCCGGGCCGGCCCGGGCGTGCCGAACGACGGTACGCGGAGATCTCGCGTGCAGCAGGGCCCGTGCCTGTTGTTCCACCCAGCGGGACGTCTTCTCCCGTGCGCCGCGGTTGCGGAAATAGTGTCACGTGCTCCCCGGAACGGAATCGGCGAAAGGCTTCGAGCATGGTGGATTGGGCAGAGGAATGCGACGTCCTCGTCGTGGGATCCGGCGCGGGCGGCTGCTGCGGCGCCTACACCGCCGCCCGGGAGGGACTGTCGGTCGTCCTGGTCGAGGCGTCCGAGTACTTCGGCGGCACCACCGCCTATTCCGGCGGCGGCGGGGTCTGGTTCCCCACCAACGCGGTGCTGCGACGTGCCGGTGACGACGACACCCTCGACGACGCCCTGACCTACTACCACGCCGTCGTCGGCGATCGCACCCCCCGCGAACTGCAGGACGCCTACGTGCGCGGCGGCGCACCCCTGATCGACTACCTCGAGGCCGACGAGGACATCGAGTTCACGGCCTACCCCTGGCCGGACTACTTCGGCAAGGCTCCCAAGGCCAGCGCGAAGGGCCGGCACATCGCCCCGACCCCGCGGCCCGTCGCCGACGATCCGGAACTCAACGAGTCCGTCCGCGGACCGCTGGGCCGCGAACGCAACGGGGATCCGTTGCCGGACAAACTGATCGGCGGACGCGCCCTCATCGGCCGGTTCCTGATCGCCATGCGCAAGTACCCGAACGTGCAGCTGCACCGGAACACCCCGCTCGAGGAACTCGTCGTCGAGGACGGTGCCGTGGTGGGTGCCGTCGTCTCCCACGGCGGCGAGCGCCGCGCCGTCCGCGCTCGCAAGGGCGTCGTGCTGGCCGCCGGCGGATTCGACCACAACGACGAGATGCGCGCGCAGTACGGCGTCCCCGGCGCGGCCCGCGATTCGATGGGGCCCTGGTCCAACCTCGGCAAGGCCCACCGGGCGGCCATCGCGATCGGCGCCGACGTCGACCTGATGAGCGAGGCGTGGTGGTCGCCGGGGCTGACCCACCCCGACGGACGGTCCGCCTTCGCGCTGTGCTTCACCGGCGGCATCTTCGTCGACCAGGACGGCCACCGCTTCACCAACGAGTACGCGCCCTACGACCGTCTCGGCCGCGACATCATCGCCCGGATGGACAAGGACGAGCTGACGCTGCCGTTCTGGATGATCTACGACGACCGGGGCGGGGTGGTGCCGCCGATCGCGGCGACGAACGTCCCGCTCGTGGCGACCGAGATGTACGAGGCGGCGGGACTGTGGAAGACCGCCGACACGCTCGCCGAGCTCGCCGGCCAGATCGGGGTGCCGGCCGAGGCGCTCGAGGCGACCGTCGCGCGGTTCAACCGCCTCGCCGCCGGCGGCGTCGACGAGGACTTCGGCCGCGGGGACGAACCGTACGACGTGGCGTTCACCGGCGGCGGTTCGGCGCTGGTCCCGATCGAGAAGGGGCCGTTCCACGCCGCGCAGTTCGGGATCTCGGACCTCGGTACCAAGGGCGGCCTGCGCACCGACACCGTCGGGCGCGTGCTCGACACGGCCGGGACGCCCATCGCCGGGTTGTACGCGGCGGGCAACACGATGGCCGCGCCGAGCGGCACGGTCTACCCCGGCGGCGGGAACCCGATCGGCACGAGCGCGCTGTTCGCCCATCTGGCGGTCCGGCACATGGCCGGAGCGTAAGGACGCCGCCGGCCGGCCGGTCCCGCTCAGTGGGTCCTGCGTCACACTCGTGTCGCTCCGTCAGTACGGTTCACATCCGACGAACCGTAGGAGTTTTCATGAGTACATCGTTGGCACCCGAACGATCACCCTCGACCCGTGCCGAACGCCGCTACGAGCGGACCCGGCCCGTGTGGGCGGTAGTGGCGATCCTCATCGCCGTCGAGATCATCAGCGCATTCGAGACGTCGATGATGTACGCGGCGCTGCCGACGTTCGCCCGCGTCTTCGAGGCGGACGCCTCCGCGGTCGGATGGACCGTGACGGCGTTCCTGCTGGTGGCGGCGGCCTCGGCGGCGGTGTGCGGCCGGCTCGGCGACATGTACGGCCGCGAACGGGTGCTGATGTTCGTGCTGGCCTGCGCCGCCACCGGCTCCGTCGTCAGCATGGCGTTCGGGACCCTCGAGGCCATCATCGCCGGCCGGGCGATCCAGGGGGTGGCGGGCGCAATCCTGCCGCTGTGCATCGGACTCGCCCGTGAGCACCTGCCCGCGGAACGCGTCCCGATGGCCGTCGCACTGATCTCCGGGTCCGCCGTCGCGGCCGGGGCCGCATCCTTGCTCGTCGCCGGCATTCTCATCGACGTCGGGGACTGGCGGTACATCTTCGTCGTCGCCGCGGCGTACGCCGTCGTCTGCATCTTCCTGGTCGAGGCCGTGCTGCCGTGGCGACGCCGCAACCACCATCGGCAGCCGATCGACGTCGTGGGCGCGGTGGGCCTGGCGACGGCCGTGGCCGCCGTCCTGTTCGGGTTGACCCAGAGCCGCGCCTGGGGCTGGAGCGACGGCCGCGTCCTCGCGCCGATCGTCGTCGGTGCGGCGATCTTCGCCTGGTGGGTGTGGTGGGAGCTCGGCCGGCCGTCCCCGATCGTGAACCTGCGCCTGCTCGCCGAACGCAACGTCGCGCTGACGATGCTTGCCGGGGTCGCGCTCGGCGTCGGACCGATCGGGGTCGGGACGATGATCATCCCGATCATCATGCAGAGCCCTGCCACCGCGCCGTTCGGCCTGGGACTCTCGCCTACCTACGCCGGAACGCTGTCGTTCGTCGGCGCGATGATCGGCATGGCCTTCACCCCGGTCGCGGGCAGGATCGCCACCGCGGTGGGGGCACGGTCGTCGTTGCTGCTCGGCAGCGTGGTGTTCCTCGTGGCGTGCGCCGGATTCTTCTTCTTCCGGGCCTCGGTGATCGGGATGACGCTGCTGGTCGTGGCCGTCTCGGTGGCGACGGCGTTCGCGTACACGGCGCTGCCGAACCTGCTCGTCGAGTCCGTCCCGGAGCACAACACGAGCGAGATGGCCGGCAGCCAGACGGTGCTGCGCACCGCGGCGTCGGCGGTGGGTACCTCGGTGGCTTCCCTCCTGCTCGCGTCCCTGGTGCTGCCCGGGACGGCGACACCGACGGTGGCCGCGCTCGGAGCCGTCTGCGCGATGCTGGTCCTCTCCTGCGCCGTGACGATCGGGCTGGGCGCGGCGATCAGATATCGGCGGGCGTGACGTCCGGCCCGTCCAGCAGCCTCAGATCCTCTGGGGCGTCGATGTCCCCGGGATCGGCAAGGAGCGTGCAGTCCAGCCGTCGTACCCGGTCGCGGTTGCGGGCAAGGAACCGCCGGGCACCCTCGTCGCCGACGGCCTCGCGGGCCGCCGCCTCGGCATCGCGGCGGTCGAACACCACGGGATGCCCGGGGCGGTCCCCGAACACCGGCAGGGTGATCGTGCCGGGGCGGTGCGCGGCCAGCACGGTACGGACGAGTTCGGCGGTGATGCCGGGGAAGTCGACGACCGTCAGCGCGATCACGTCGTGGCCGGTCGTGGCGTCCACCCCGCACCGCAGCGACGTCGACATCCCCTCGGACCAGCGCGGATTGACGACCGCGCGGGTGCCGGGCGGACACGCGGCGACCACGTCGCCGGCGTAGGCGCCGGCGACGACCGTGACCTCGTCGCAGCCGCCGTCGGTGAGCGCGGCCACCACGGTGTGCAACAGGGGGCGGCCGCGGTGGGGGAGCAGCGCTTTCGCGCGCCCGCCCAGCCGCGTGCCGCCCCCTGCCGCGAGGACGATCCCGGCGACGGTCATGGCCGGACTCTAGCCGCGTGCTTCCTCGGCCGCGGGACGAACCGTCTTCATGGCCCGCTCGACCTCCCAGAAGGCGCGCAGCGACATGATCCGGCCCGCGTCGTCGACGCGGTAGACGAACACCCCTTCGGCGTCGATCACGTTGCCGCCGAGGGTGGTGCGGATGGTGCCGATGTTGACGCACTCGTCGCCGCATACCAGCACGTCGTCGACGAGGAACTCGAGCTTGTCGGTGTTCGCGATGGTCATGTCGTAGAAGCGCGAGATCGCCTCGCGGCCGTGGTGACCCTTGCCCTCCGGGTCGAATCCGGACGGACCGACCGGGTCCTCGACCACGCCGTTCTCGGCGAACAGGGCGAGCCACTCGTCCTTGCGTCTGCCGCTCGCCGCCGCCTGCGACGCCCGCGCGGCGACCCGGGCCGGGTGCTCTTCGCTCATGCCGATGCCTTTCCGTGGATGTACCTGTCGGCGAAACGGTGCAGGGACTCCTGCTTCGCCTCGAGGGGACTGTCGAAGCCGTGCCCGTCGAAGATCCACGGCACCACGATGATGTCGGTGACCCCGGCGTCCTCGAGTTCGGCGTACCCCGCGCCGCCGAACCGGTCGACGCACACGGCCTGGATCTCGAACGGCTCGTCGGCGCGGCCGTATTCGGCGCGCAGTTCCCGCAGCCGGGCGATCACGTCGACGAGGTCGTCGAAGCGGATCATCGCCGAGGTCCAGCCGTCGCCTACGCGCGCCGCCCGGCGCAGCGCCACGTCGGTGTGGCCGCCGATGTAGAACGGCACGGGTTCGCTGGGGGCGGGGCTCATCTGCAGCCGGTCGAAGTCGAAGAACTCGCCGTGGTGCTCGACCATGCCGCCGCCGAGGATCAGCTTGATGACGTCGATCATCTCGTCGACCCGCTTGCCGCGCCGCGCGTACGGCACCCCGCACCACTCGAACTCCTCGGGGGCCCAGCCGATTCCCACTCCGAAGCCGAAGCGGTTCCCGGTCAGGTTGGCCACCGAGCCGACCTGCCGGGCCAGCAGCACCGGGTTGCGTGAGCCGAGCTTGAGGACCTGGGTGTAGAACCGGAGTGTCGACGTGACCGCCCCCATCGCGGCCGCGGCGATCAGTGGGTCCGCCCAGGGCGTGTCCTCGGTCCACATCCGCGACCCGTCGGGGGTGTACGGGTAGTCGACGGTCTGCTTCTCCATGTAGAACAGGGAGTCGGGCAGCGCGATCGACCGGAACCCGCACTCCTCGGCGGTGCGGGCGAGGCCGGTGAGCTGGTCGAGCGGCGTCATCGCGACGCCGACGGTGAAGTCCACCACGGTCCGCGCCTATCGTTCCGGTCGGTCCGCGCCGACGACCCACATCGAGAAGTACTGTGAGCCACCGCCGTACGCGTGCCCGAGGGCCTTGCGCGCGCCGTCGACCTGATGCTCCCCGGCACGCTGCATCACCTGCATCGCCGCCTCGGCGAACCGGATCATGCCGGAGGCGCCGATCGGGTTGGAGGACAGCACACCGCCGGACATGTTGACCGGCAGCTGACCGCCGATGGCCGTCTCCCCGGCCTCGGTGAGCTTCCAGCCGGAGCCCTCCGGCGTGAAGCCGAGGTTCTCGAGCCACATCGGCTCGAACCACGAGAACGGGACGTAGATCTCGGCGCAGTCGATCTCGGTGAGCGGGTCGGTGATGCCCGCGGCCTGCCACAGTGCCGCCGCGGCCATCCGGCCGGCCTCGGGGTTGACCTGGTCGCGTCCCGCGTAGGTGGTCGGCTCGGTACGCATCGCGGTGGCGTGGATCCACGCCACCCTCCGGCCCTGCGCCTCGACCGCCGCGGCCGAGTCCTCGTCGCCGATCACCACGGCGCACGCGCCGTCCGACGACGGGCACGTCTCGTCGTAGCGGATCGGATCCCACAGCATCTGCGACGCCTGCACCGATTCGAGCGTGATGTTCGGCTGCTTGAGGTGCGCGTACGGGTTCTTCGCGCCGTTGAGCCGGTCCTTGACGGCCACCATCGCGCCGATGTGCTCGGGGGCGCCCGATCGGCGGATGTAGGAGCGCACGTGCGGGGCGAAGTAGCCACCGGCGCCTGCCCCGACCGGCATGGTGAACGGCACCGGGGTGGACAGCGCCCACATGGCGTTCGACTCGGACTGCTTCTCCCACGCCACGGCCAGCACCCGCCGGTGCACGCCGGCCTGGACGAGGCTGGCGGCGACATTGGCGGTGGACCCGCCGACCGAGCCGGCGGTGTGGACCCGCAGCATCGGCTTGCCGGTCGCGCCGATCGCGTCGACCATGGTCAGTTCGGGTATCATCACGCCCTCGAACAGGTCGGGGGCCTTGCCGATGACGACGGCGTCGATGTCGTCCCAGCCGACGTCCGAGTCGGCCAGGGCGCGATCGATCGCCTCGCGGACGAGGCCGGACATGGACACGTCGTGCCGCTTGGCGACGTAGTAGGTCTGCCCCGTGCCGAGGACAGCCGCGAGTTGCTTGGCCATGTCAGTTACGTCCCTCCAGAACGGCTACCAGATTCTGTTGCAGCACAGGTCCGCTCGTCGCGTGTGCGAGGGCGCGCCCGGCCCGCCCGGCCATGATCGCCCGCGCGGCGCAGCCGATGCGCTCGAGGCCGCCCGAGAACATCGGGTTACCCGTGAGCGGGCCGCCGGTCGGGTTGACCGCCGTCGCGTCGGAGAGGCCGAGAGCCTCGCGCAGGATCAGCTCCTGATGCGTGAACGGGGCGTGCAGTTCGGCGACGTCGAACGCGGTGTCCCCGCCGGTCACCGCCGCGGCGGCAGCCGCGGCGGACGGCGCCTGCGTCAGGTCCCGCGAGCCGAAGTTCGGGGTGTCGATGCGGTGCTCGATGCCCGTGATCCAGGCGGGGTTCTCGCACAGCTCGCGGGCCCGGTCGCCGGCGGCGAGCACGATCGCGGCGGCGCCGTCGGTCACCGGGGCGCAGTCGTGCCTCCTCAACGGGTCGGCGACGTAGGGCCGGTCGAGCAGCGCCTCGACCGTGACGTCGCCGCTGATCTGCGCGTTCGGGTTGTCCTTGGCGGCGGCCCGCGCGCGTACCGCGACCTGCGCCATGTCCTCTTCCGTCCACTTGCCGGCGTCGAGCCCGAACCGGGCCTGCAGCCCGGCGAGCGAGACGGAATCGAGGCCGAGCGGGGCGACCAGGTACGGGTCGAGCTGCAGGCCGAGGACCTGGCGCAGCGTGCCGGCCGAGGACTTGCCGAAGCCGTACACGAGCGCGGTGTCGACCTCGCCGGTGATCAGCTTGACCCACGCCTCGTAGAGCGCCCAGGCGGCGTCCATCTCGACATGGGATTCGTTGATCGGCGGCACCGCGCCGATCGCGTCCACGGCCGAGATGAACGAGAACGCCCGGCCGGCCAGGTAGTCCGACGATCCCGAACACCAGAAACCGATGTCGGACTTGGTGATACCCAGCTCGTCGTAGAGCTCCCGGAAGCACGGGACGAGCATCTCGACGCCGTTGGTGGTGCCGGTGGTCTCGCGCACGTGGGGTGCCTGCGCGAAGCCGACGACTGCGATGTCTGTCATGGTGGGCGCGGCTCCCTTACAGATGGTGTTTGAAGGTCTCGTAGTCGGCGTCCGGTTCGCCGGTCGGCCGGAAGTACTCGATGTTGCGCAGCGTGTAGTCCCACTCCTCGCGCGGGCGCCACTTCGCCTCCACCCGCATGCCCATGCGTACCTCGGACGCGTCGCACTCGAGGATCAGGTGCAGGAACGGGATGTCGGCACCGTCGAGCAGCACGTAGGCCGCGACGTAGGGTGGCTTGATCTGTTGCCCGAGGAACGGCACGTTGACGATGCAGAAGGTGGTGACGATGCCCTTGTCGGACACCTCGACCTGCTCGCGGGTGGGGATGCCGTCGGTGGGGTTCGCGCCGCGCGGCGGGATGTAGACCTTGCCGCCCGGTCCGGTGCGCCCGCCGATCAGCTTGCCCTCGGCCAGTGCGCGCAGGTAGTAGGACTCCTCGTAGGACGCGCTGTGCGTGTAGTGCAGATCCAGCGGCGTGATCATCATCGTCACCGGCTCGCCGGCGGCGTCCGTCCGGATCGTGACGGTCTCGGCCTCGCCCGGTTCGAAGGCTGCGATGTCACGAATGTGACCGATGCGGTCGTCGGCCCACCGCACGCGTACCCGCATTCCGGTGCTCATGTCCTCGGGGTGGGGGACGTCGACCGCGTGCAGCAGCGTCGTGTCGGCCCCGTCCAGCTGGATCAGCGCCCACGCGAACGGCCGGTCGAACGGCTGGCCCGGCAGTGGTTCGGGGTTCCACGTCCAGCTCCGCACCGTGCCGGACTGGCCGACCTCGACGAAGTCGGTGAGGGGTTCGTGGGTGACCGCGTCGAACTCCGGGGGCGGTACGAGGACACGCCCGTCCGAGCCGCGGGCGCCGAGGATGCGTCCGTCGCGCAGGCCCGTGACGAACGCGCCGACGGTCGGCCCCGTGGATCGGGTGTAGTCGAATTTCAGGTTCAGCGGTGCGCTCAGCGGCTTCTCTACGATCGCGCTCTTTCCCAGGCTCACAACTTCGAGTAGAACAGGTTCTAGAGACGGTGGCAAGGGTACTGTCCGAGCAGCGGTGTCCCCGGTCCGCCCCGAAAGGAATGGTGTGCAATGAAACTGGGTCTGCAACTCGGCTACTGGGGGGCGCAGCCCCCCACGAACGCCGGCGAGCTCGTCGCCGCCGCCGAGGCGGAGGGTTTCGACGCGGTCTTCGCTGCCGAGTCGTGGGGCTCGGACGCGTTCACACCGCTCGCGTGGTGGGGGTCGGGCACGCAGCGGGTGCGGCTCGGCACGTCCGTCGTGCAGATCTCCGGCCGCACCCCCACCAGTTGCGCCATGCACGCGATCACCCTCGACCACCTCAGCGGCGGCCGGCACATCCTGGGGCTCGGCGTGTCCGGGCCACAGGTCGTCGAGGGGTGGTACGGCGAACCGTTCGCCAAGCCGCTCGCCCGCACCCGCGAGTACGTCTCGATCGTGCGCAAGGTGCTGGCCCGCCGGGAGCCGGTGACCAACCCGGGCCCGCACTACCCGCTGCCCTACGACGGACCCGGCGCCACCGGGCTCGGCAAGCCGCTCAAACCGATCACGCACCCGCTGCGTGCCGACATCCCCATCTGGATCGGCGCCGAGGGGCCCAAGAACGTCGCGCTGACCGCCGAGATCGCCGACGGCTGGCTGGCCATCTACTACTCCCCGCGCCTGGCCCCGATGTACGACGAGTGGCTCGACGAGGGTTTTTCCCGGCCAGGCGCCCGGCGCACCCGCGACGACTTCGAGATCGCCGCGACCTGCCAGGTCGTCGTCACCGACGACCGGACGGGGACCCTCGCCGGCCTCAAGCCCGTCACCGCCCTGTACGTCGGAGGCATGGGCACCCCCGAACTCAACTTCCACGCCCAGGTGTACCGGCGGATGGGCTACGGCGACGTCGTCGACGAGGTGACCAGGTTGTTCCGCGCCGGTCGCAAGGACGAGGCCGCCGCCGCGATCCCCGACGAGATGGTCACCGAGACGATGATCGTCGGCGACCGCGACGAGGTGCGCGCCGGCGTGAAGCGCTGGTCCGACGCCGGCGTGACGATGCTGTTGGTGAGCTGCCGCGACGCCGAGCACGTGCGTTCCCTGGCGGACGTCGTCCTGCGGTAGGCGCCCGCTTCCCCCGAGGCGGTAGGCGCCCGCTTCCCCCGAGCGAATGTATCGCTCACCTCGTCAGGCCGACGGGATGCCACATTCGCTCGGTCGGGGAGTTGTCCACAGGCTGGACGTTGTTCCACAGATTCGACGAATGCGCGCCCGCCGGCCGCACGAATCCGACCGAGCGGCGCACTGTGGGTCCATGAGAAGAGGTGAGTGGGCGGGAGATCCGGAGGCGCTGGGCCGGCTGGGCGACAGTGGAGTGGTTCGCGACGCCGTGCTGCGTCGGGTCGGAGTGTCGGGGTCGGCAATCCACGAGCGGTGCCGTCCCGGCGGTCCCTGGCAACGGCTGCTGCCGGGCATCGTGATGCTCGGAAACGGACCGGCGTCGGCTCGGCAACGCACGATCGCGGCCATGAAGTACGTCGGCGACGACGCCGTACTCACCGGACGATCGGCCCTCAGGGAACATGGATTGGCCGGAGATCAACACGCCGTCCACGTGCTGCTCCCGGCGAATCGTCGCGTGCAGTCGGCCGGATTCGTCCTCGTCGAGCGGACAACACGAATTCCGGAACCGTTGTTACGCAATGGCATCCGGTGCGCTCCCCTCGAACGTGCCCTGCTCGACGCCGCTCGCCGGTGCACCACCCTCGATGCGACGCGGTCGTTGATCGCCTCTGCCGTCCAGCGTGGGGCGGTGTCGGTGGCAGCACTGCAGGAAGAACTGACGGAGGGGAGTGGGCGGGGTTCGGCTCTGCCGCGGCGGGTGCTCCGGGAGGTGGACGCCAACGTCCACTCGGTGGCGGAGGCGAAGGCGCGGGAGCTGTGGGAACGCAGCGGCCTGCCCGAGATGGTGTTCAACCGCGATGTTCTCGACTCCCGTGGCGGGTTCATCGCACGACCTGACGGCTGGATCGACGACGTCGCGATGGCCTGGGACATCGACTCCCTCGCGTGGCACCTGTCGCCCCAGGCGTACAAGGACACTGTCGAGCGCCGGACCCGCATGCAGAACGCGGGCATCATCGTGCTGCCGACGGTCCCGAGTGCGGTGGAGCGTTCGCCGAGGCGTGTCATCGACGACCTGCGCCGGCACTACGAGCTCGCGGCCTCTCGGCCGCGACCCGACGTGCGACTACGGACGGCGGCCCCGGGCTGAGCGAATGGACCATACCGTCGGACTACGGAGGTGAACGATACATTCGCTCGGCCCCGGGCCCGCGGCCCCGGGCCCGCGGCCCGTCAGGCGCCGGTGAACCTCGGGGTGCGCTTCTCGGCGAACGCGCGGGGGCCCTCCTTGGCGTCGGCGCTCTTGAAGACCTCGGCGCCGAGCTTCGCGTCGATCTTGAAGGCGTCCTCCTCGTGCATGCCCTCGGTGTCGCGGATGGTCTTCAGGATGGCCCGGACGGCGAGGGGGCCGTTGGCGGCGATGGTCTCGGCGAGCTCGAGGGCCTTGTCGAGGGCCTGGCCGTCGGGGACGACGTGGCCGATCAGGCCGATCTCCTTGGCCTCGGCGGCCTTGATGTGGCGGCCGGTGAGCAGGATGTCGGCGGCGATCGTGTAGGGGATCTGGCGGACGAGCCGTACCGCCGAGCCGCCGAGCGGGAACAGGCCCCACTTGGCTTCGGAGACACCGAACTTCGCGCTCTCCCCGGCGACGCGGATGTCGGTGCCCTGGAGGATCTCGGTGCCGCCGGCGATGGCCGGGCCCTCCACCGCGGCGATCAGCGGTTTGGTGAGGCGACGGCCCTTCAGCAGTGCGGGCATCCTGGACAGATCCCAGCCACCGCCTGTGCCCTTCCCGTCGCTTCGCTCGCCCTGCTCGAACTTGTCGCCCGGGGCCGACCGGTTCATCGCCTTGAGATCGGCGCCCGCACAGAACGCGCCGCCGGCGCCGGTCAGGACGGCCACCCGGATCTCCGGATCGTTGTCGACGCGGTCCCACGCCTCGGCCATGATCGCCATCATCTGGCCGGAGAGCGCGTTGCGCGCCTCGGGCCGGTTCATGGTCACGATCAGGACCGGTCCGCGTTGCTCGACGAGGCAGTGTGGAGCGTCTGCCGAAATGCCGGAAACTTCCGAAGCGGTGGTGGACACTGAGGGCTCCTGAGGTGTTGTGAACTGGATCTCATTCGGGTCTTGTCAGAAACGGTAACACGTTCTACTTTTGTGACGTGGCCCTTAACATCGCAGACCTCGTAGAGCACGCAATCGACCTCGTTCCCGACCGCGTCGCGCTCGCGTCGGACGGACGTGAGGTCACCTACGCGCAGGTGGAGGAGCGGGCCAACCGGCTCGCCCACTATCTGCAGGAACGGGGCGTCAAGCCCGGTGACAAGGTGGGTATCTACTCCCGCAACACCATCGAAGCCATCGAGGCGATGGTCGCGGTGTTCAAGATCCGTGCCGTGATGGTGAACGTCAACTACCGGTACGTCGAGAACGAGTTGCAGTACATCTTCGACAACTCGGACATGGTCGCGCTCGTCCACGGGCGCCGCTACTCCGACAAGGTCGCCGCCGTGCTGCCGCACAGCCCGCAGATCCACACCGTCGTCGTGGTCGACGACGGCACCGATCTCGACTACGCGAGCTACGGCGGCGTCGACTACGAGGCCGCGCTGGCACAGGGCTCACCCGAGCGCGACTTCGGCGAACGCAGCGCCGACGACCTCTACATCCTCTACACCGGCGGCACCACCGGCAGCCCCAAGGGCGTGATGTGGCGGCAGGAGGACGTGTGGCGCGTGCTCGGCGGCGGCATCAACTTCATGACGGGCGAATACGTCGCCGACGAATGGGAACTCTCGAAGACCGGTGCCGCGAGCCCGCCGCTGGTGCGCTTCCCGATCCCCCCGCTCATCCACGGTGGTGCCCAGTGGGCGGTGCTGCAGTCGCTGTTCAGCGGCGGCAAGGTGATCATGCATCCCGAGTTCGACGGCCACGAGGTGTGGCGCGTCGTCGAGGAACACAAGGTCAACGTCATCTTCATCACCGGCGACGCAATGGGCCGCCCGATGCTCGACGCGCTCGAGAGCGGCCGTCCGGAAACCGGTGAGAAGTACGACCTTTCGTCCCTGTTCGCGATGGCGTCGAGCGCCGCACTGTTCTCCCCGGCGCTGAAGGAACGCTTCCTGGATCTGATGCCCAACACGGTGATCACCGACTCGATCGGCTCGTCCGAGACCGGCTTCGGCGGACTCGGCATCGTCGCCAAGGGCCAGGCCCACTCGGGTGGCCCCACCGTCAAGATCGACGCCTCCACGGCCGTGATCGACGACGACGGAAATCCGGTCGAGGCCGGATCCGGGCAGGTGGGCGTGCTCGCCCGCAGGGGCCACATCCCCATCGGCTACTACAAGGACGAGGTCAAGACCAAGGCGACCTTTCGCGAGTACCACGGCGTCCGCTACTCCATCCCGGGCGACCACGCGCGGGTCGAGGCCGACGGCACCGTCACCATGCTCGGCCGCGGATCCGTCTGCATCAACACCGGTGGCGAGAAGGTGTTCCCCGAGGAGGTCGAGGGCGCCCTCAAGTCCCACCCGGACGTGTTCGACGTCCTCGTCGTCGGCGTGCCCGACGAGCGCTGGGGACAGCGGGTGTCCGCCGTGATCGCGCCCCGCGCCGGTACCCGCCCGACCCTGGCCGACCTCGTCGAGGTGGCCCGCACGCAGATCGCCAGCTACAAGATTCCGCGCAGTGTCTGGTACGTCGACGCCATCAAGCGTTCGCCGGCCGGCAAACCCGATTACCGCTGGGCCAAGGAACAGACCGAGCAGCGCCCGGCAGACGATCATCACACCAACGGCTCCGCCGCGGCGAGCTAGAAGGGACCGGGATGCACACCGATCTCAGCAGGAAATTCGGCATCCAGTACCCGATCTTCGGGTTCACCCCGTCCGAGCACGTCGCCGCCGCGATCAGCCGGGCCGGTGGTCTCGGCGTCCTCGGCTGCGTCCGGTTCAACGACCCGGACGAGCTCGACGCCGTGCTCACCTGGATGGACGAGAACACCGACGGCAAGCCCTACGGGGTCGACGTCGTGATGCCCGCGAAGGTTCCCACCGAGGGCACCGCCGTCGACCTCGACAAACTCATCCCCGCCGAGCACCGCGCCTTCGTCGAGCGCACCCTCGCCGAGCTCGGCGTGCCGCCGCTCGCCGAGTCCGCCGAACACGCGGCCGGCGTCCTCGGCTGGCTGCACTCGGTCGCTCGCGCACACGTGGACGTCGCCCTCGAGCACCGGCCCGCGCTCATCGCCAACGCGCTCGGCTCCCCGCCGAAGGACGTGATCGACCTCGCCCACGAGAAGGGGGTGCCCGTCGCGGCGCTCGCCGGGGCGGTCGAGCATGCCCGGCGGCACGTCGAGAACGGCGTCGACATCGTCATCGCCCAGGGGTACGAGGCGGGCGGGCACACCGGCGAGGTGGCCTCGATGGTGCTCTGGCCCGAAATCGTCGACGCCCTCGGTGATTCGGCGGCGGTGCTTGCCGCCGGCGGGATCGGCTCCGGTCGGCAGGTCGCGGCCGCGCTCGCGCTCGGCGCGTCCGGGGTGTGGATGGGCTCCTACTGGCTCACCACCTCCGAATACAAGCTCGGCGCTGCCGCCGACGGCCCGTCGTCGGTCCAACGGGCCCTGCTGGGCGCGACGTCGTCCGACACCGTCCGCTCGCGGATCTACTCCGGCAAGCCCGCCCGCCTGCTCAAGACGAAGTGGACCGAGGCATGGTCGAAGCCCGAGGCCCCGTCGCCGCTGCCGATGCCGTTGCAGAACCTGCTCGTGAGCGAAGCCCACCAGCGGATCGCCGCCGCGGACGATCCCGAGGTCGTCGCGATGCCCGTCGGGCAGATCGTCGGTCGGATGAACGAGATCCGGCCGGTCGCGGAGATCATGGCCGAGCTCGTCGAGGGGTACGAGCGGGCCGTGGACCGGTTGAATGCAGCGCGGTGACGGACCGGTGGTGACCGTCTACGATCCCTTCGATCCGCAGTTCCTGGCCGACCCCTACCCGGCCTACCGGATGCTGCGGGACGAGGACCCGGTGCACCGCCACGTCAGCACCCGGAACGGCATTCCGCCGTTCCGGGTGCTGTCCCGTTTCGAGGACGTGTGGAACGCGGTGCGTGACACCGAGACCTACTCGTCCGCAGGGGGATTGACGTTCGTTCCCGACGAGATCGGCAAACTGGGCCTCGCCCCGACGATCGTCATGCTCGACCCGCCGCGGCACGGGCAACTGCGCGGACTCGTCGCGAAGGCCTTCACTCCCCGGCGGATCGGCGCACTCGAGAACACCGTCCGCGGATTCGTCCGGGCCCTGCTGGATTCGTTCGAGGGCCGGCGCGACGTGGATCTGCACCGCGAATTCTCCTCGCCCGTACCGACGTTCGTGCTGGCCGAGCTACTCGGGGTGCCGGCGGCCGACCGGGTCCGCTTCGATCCGTGGGTCGGCGCGCTGACGGCGTTGCAGGACAGCGGGTTCGACCTGAGCGCCATGAGCGCCCCCGATGCCGTCGCCGAGATGTTCGAGTACTTCACGCGGCTGATCGCCGAGCGCCGACACGAACCCGGCGACGACCTGATCAGCGCCCTGACCACCGTCGAGTCCGGCGGCGAACTGCTCACCGACTGGGAGATCCTCGGCTTCTGCTTCGTCATGGTCGCCGGGGGCAACGACACCACCGGAAACCTGATCTCGCACGCGGTGATGCTGCTCGACACCGATCACCGCCAGCGCGACCTGCTCGTCGACGACCCCTCCCGGATCCCGGGCGCGCTGATGGAGACGCTGCGGCTGGAGGGATCGGTGCAGGGACTGGCGCGCACCACCACCCGTGACGTCGAACTGCACGGGGTGACGATTCCGGCCGGGGAGAAGGTGATGATGCTCTACGGCGCGGCCAATCGCGACGAACGCGAATTCGGGGACACCGCCGAGCAGTTCGACGTCCTTCGGCCGATTCCGCGGCACCTGGGCTTTTCCACCGGTCCCCATTTCTGCATCGGCTCGCACCTGGCGAAGCTGCAGTCCCAGGTTGCGCTCGAGGAGTTGCTGGCCCGGCATCCACAGGTGTCGGTCGATCCGGCATCGGGGGTGCGTCTGCAGTCGTCCTTCACCCGCGGCTGGGTGAGCCTGCCCGCGTCGCTCGGGTAGCCGGCACGGGCGTTTCAGGGCTGCACCTCGACAACCCCGTGCGCGCCCCGTTCGGCGTCGATCATCACGTGCGAGACGAAGGGATAGCGACCTTCCTCGGGGAAGGTCAGCTCGACGAACCCGCCCTGGGACGGCGACAATCCGAGCGTCTGCGCACCGGAGACGCCCGGGCGCAGGCGATAGTCGCCCTCGGTCCAGACCGTGTCGAACTGGCCGCCGACGACGTGGAACGCGGTGCCGCGGTTGGGTCCGGCCGCGAGCACCCAGATCCGAACGCGCTCGCCGACACGGGCGGTGAGCGGCGCGTGGTCGTATTGTCCGGCGTATCCGTTGAACACCACGAGGTCGGGAGCCTCGGCTGCGATCTTGCCGGCGTCCGCCTCGCCTGCCGGCGCGCCGAGATACAGCTCCGACTGCACCAGCACGTACTCGCGGTCGACCGGAGGCAGGTCCGGCGGATCGATGACGACGGCGCCGAACATACCGTTCGCGATGTGCACGGACATCGGCATCGTGGAGCAGTGGTACATCCAGATGCCGGCACGCGTCGCGGTGAAACGGTAGACCAGGGACTGTCCGGGATCGATGGTGCGCATCGGTCCGTCGGGGGCGAGTGCCCCCGCGTGGAAGTCGATCGAGTGTCCGATCGTCCCGTCGTTGACCAGGGTGATCTCGAAGACGTCGCCGACCCGGCCGTGCAGCGTGGGACCGGGTGCGGTGCCACCGAACGTCCACAGCCGCTGGGTGATGCCCGGGGCGACCGCCTTCTCCGATTCGGTGACGGCGAGGGTGAGGCGATGGTCGGGCGCCGGGCCGAGGAGGGCCGGGTCGAGGGGGACGAAATCCGGTCCCGGTTCCGCCCCCAGGCTGCGGGCGACGTCGGCGGCGGCGAGCGAGACGCCGGTCGTCGTCGCCGCGTGGCCCGCATGCGGATCGGTCGTGGAGGCTCCCGTCGTGCGGACCCGCAGCGTCATGCCCATCTGCCGGTGTCCCGCCACCGAGCACCAGCCGTCGAGGTCGGCACCGATCACCCCGGCGTCGAGCGTCGCGGTCTCGCCCGGCGCGAGGCGGCCGGTGCGCGTGCCGTTGGCGAGCGCGAGGTCGTGGCGATCCGTACCGGAATTGGTGAGGGTGACGACGAGGCGGTTTCCGGCGGGAACGTCGATCACGTCGGGCACGAACCGCATTCCTTCGATGCGGACCCGCGCTTCCGTGGTGACGCCCGTGACCTCGACGGCCTCCGCGCGCACGGTGGAGATGCCCGCCGCCGCGGGGTCCGCCGCCACGCCCGCGGCGGCGGCCACCACGACGATGCCCAGGCCCGCAGCGGCCGCACCGAGACGGCGCCGGGCGGGGATCGGTTCGGGCCTGCCGAGCCGCGACGGTGTGCCCTTCGCCCGACGGCCGGCCACCACCGCGCGTACCGCGAGCGGAAGGAACGCGGCGAGGGCGACGAGAACGAGCATCGACGCCAGGACGCGCACCAGGCTCGGCACCGGCAGCACACACAGCATCAGGCCCCCGTTGGCCACCGCGACCCGCCACGCCGCGCCGCGCTCGAGCTCCGCCGTCGCGGCCTGCACGGCCGCCCGCCCGCCGATGACCACCGGGAGCAGGTACGTCAGGGCCCCGATCAGCACCTGGACGAGGAAGCCGGCGAGCAGGGTCCCGGTTGCCGCGCCGATACGTCCGGCGCCGGCCGTCCAGCCGGGGGCGGTGGCCAGCGCGATCGCCACGTAGCCGGCGCTCACCAGGAACCAGACCATACCGGCGAGGACGGACATCGTCGCGAAATCGGTGGGCTTGCGGCGACGGATCTCCGCGAGGTGCGGCTCGAGCACGTACACCGCGGCGGCGAGGTAGGTGAGTGCACCCACCGCCGCGAGCACGGTGCTGCCCGTGATCGCCCCGGCCGCCCCGGCACCGAGCCCGGCGGCGAGAACGGGCAGACCGTGCCGCGCCGCCGTCTCCACCCGCTGCGCCACCCGGGTGCGCAGCATCGTCGGCCACAGGGTGACCAGGGTGCCGAGCACGGTCAACCCCATCCACCCGAACAGGTTGATCCCGGCGTGCGCGACGACGAACCTCTCGTGCAGCGTCCCCGGCAGTGCGTCGTTCGCCATCGCGGCGCCGAGGCCTGCACCCAGCGGCAGCAGGGCGGCGGCCACGATGTAGAAGCGGACGGTCTCGCCGAAGCGTGACGGCAGCGCGGCTCGCAGGTGTCGGACCAGGACCACGGCGTGCATCACGGCGATCGCCGCCACCGTGACGCTGCCGGCGAGTACCAGGGGCCACCAGTGGCCGAGCATGCCCGCGACGACCGCGACCGCTCCGGCGTTGAACAGGGCCAGCCGCAGTGCTTCGGGTCGACGACTCGTCGCCGGTGGGCGGCGCAGCAGGGCGTCCGCGAAGTGCCGGCTCCAGACGAGGACGGCGTTGCTCGCCGCGCCGAGTCCGAGTAGATGCACCAGCAGCCACCCGGACATCGGCACGAACCGGTGGGCGAGGGCGACGACGACGAGCGCGACGAACCACGCGAACACGAGCGTCCCCGCTCGCAGGTGCCAACCGCCGCGGCTCATGCCGGCGCCTCCGTCCGCACCGGTCGCAGCGCCGAGTACGCGGCCACCGCGAGGAAGGCGAGCACCGCGACGATGTTCAGCACCCCGCCGACGGTGACGGCCCATCCGACGTCGCGGACGTCCCCGACCGCGAGGCGTAGCAGCAGCGACGCGTGCAGCAGCACCGCGGGACCGTACATGGCGGGCCGGTACGGCACGGGCCGTCGCACCACGGCCGGGAGAACGATCGGGGCGTGCGCGAGGATCATCGACAGCACGAAGCCGAGCATCACCGCATGCACGACCGCGTCGTACCCGCCGCCCGCCCGCACGGGGCCGACGAGCAACCACGTCAGTCCCGCCGCGGCCAGCCATCCGTACCCGGCGAGCAGGCACACGGCCGTGAACCGGGCCTGTCCGGCCGCGCGGACCGTCCGGCGGGCCACGTCGAACCGGGCCAGCCAGGCGACGAGGGCGAGCAGCGCGGCGCCGAGCAGGGGGTACCCCACGGACGGCCACAACAGGGAGGCGAGCGTGCCGGCCACGACGGTCCCCGCGCTCGCCGCGAGGAACTGCTCCGCGCGGGTGCCGACCATTGCGACCCGTGCGAGCTCGAGGCGTTCCCCCGCGATCGTGAGTACGAGGAAGCCGACGAACCACGGCAACAGGTCGGGGACGGGCACGCCCCCGAGCCACAGCACCGCGCCGCCGGTCGCCAGGACCGCGCCGGCCGCTTGCACCAGCACCGCGACGTCCTCGTTGCGCCGCCACAGCGGCACGTACACCGCGACGAGCACGGCACTGCCGGCTACGAGGAGGCCGTCGGCGAGACTTCGGGGGGCGGGGGCGACGAGCAGCAGACCGCCCGCTCCCAGGCAGGCCGGCGCGGAATACCCCCAGCTTCGTCCGAGCGCGACAGCACGCTCGAGGGCGACCACCGTGCCGACGAAGCCGAGCATCAGCACGATGCTGTGGACCTCGGGGAGCCGGTCGCTGTCGACCGGAGCGGGCACGCCGAGCAGCAGCAGCGCGGCGTCGAGGCCGGCGAGGAGGGCAACTCCACCCGGCACGAGCAGCAGCGCGCGGGTCGGAACGGGGCGCTCGTTCACGGCTGCCGTCCCGAGGATCGTGGCGACTCGGCGGACGCAGGCAGGAAGAGCCGGCACGCGCCGGGTTCGGCGAAAGGCAGCAGGTCCAGCCCCGGCGCGGTGGGAGCTCCGAGTTCGTCGAGGGCGCCCTCGACGATGCCGAGGTGGACCTGGCACACCACCGCGGGGAAACGGCGGGCGGCGGCGAGCAGCGGGCACCGGCGGAGCGCGACGCCGCGGTGCGGTCCGTCGTCGACCGGGTCGAAGCCGAGGTGGGTGAGCAGGGCCAGCACCGTCCGGTCGGGATCGTCGGAGGGGGAGCCGGTGCGGTACTCGCGGACGAGTTCGCGGCCCCACTCGGTGCCGGCCGCGCGGGCGTCGGACTCGGGAGTGGTGCTGGTGCGGGCGAGATGCCCGGCGAGGGCCGTGGCGAGCCCGGCGTAGTCGCGCGCGGAGACGGAGGGGTCGGCGGCGGGGGCGGGCCGGTACCACCGCGCCGGTCGGCCGCGTCCGCGCGCAGGTTGCGTGCCGACGTTGTCGTGGAGGAGCAGGCCGAGGTCGACGAGGGCTTCGAGATGCTCGCGGACGGTGTTGGTGTGCAGGGCGAGACGCGCGGCGACGTCGCCGACGCGCGTGGGCGCGTGGGCGCGCACGTCGTCGAGGACGGTGACGCGCTGGGCCGACAACGGCATCGGTGGGTCGGCCGTCGCCGCAGGTGCCGGCCCCAGGATCGGATCCCTATTTTCCACGGAATTAACTGTAGTAAATTGGGGGACGGACGGCCAGGTGGCCACGATCGTCGGTCCACCGAACCGGGCGGATCCGGCGGTCACGGATGCGCGTGCGGCGAGGCCCGGCTCTGACCGCCGCGGGCCGGTGTGTCCTTTGGGCGGTCAGGGCCGCCCGAAGGACACACCGCTGACGAGCTCGGGTGTCAGCAGTGAGAATTCACGCTCGCCGCGCCGGCGGACCCACACCGGGTCGGCGCAGTTCCACCGTTCGGCGCTGAGCGTGCGGGTGAGCACCTTGAAGGTGGCCGTGCGCGGGAAGTCGGAGCACACCCGGATCAGCGTCGGCAGCTGCTTGGGGCCGAGATCGGGCTGCGCGTCGAGGAAGTCCGCGAACGCGACCGGATCGAACTCGTCGGTCGCGGTGGGGATGACGGCGGCCATCACCCGATCGCCCACGTCCGCATCCGGGACGGCGTAGACGGCGACCTGCGCGAAGCCCGGGTAACGGAGCAGGATGCGCTCGATCGGAGCGGCCGCGATGTTCTCGCCGTCGACGCGCATCCATCCGGAACTGCGGCCGGCGAAGTAGACGAACCCGTCGGCGTCGGCGTAGCCGAGATCGCCGCTGTGGTACCGGCCGTCGCGCATCCGCTCGGCGTCGGCCTCCGGGTTCTTGTAGTAGCCGGCGAACAGGCCGGACCCGGCGGCGTTGACGAGCTCGCCGGTCGCGACGTCGGCGTTGAGGAGGCGGCCGTCGGCGTCGAACTCGGCGACCGGACAGGGTGATCCGGTGTCCGGGTCGAGGATCCGCACGCCCTCGGGCAACCGTCCCAGCGCTCCGGGCGGGGCATCGGGCGCCGCGGAGATCGAGATGCCGCCCTCGGTGGAGCCGAACCCGTCGACGACCGTCGCGCCGAACCGCCGGCGGAACTCGGCGATCGCGGGCGCCGTGCCCTCGTTGCCGTACATGATGCGCAGGGGATTGTCCGCCTCGCCGGGCCCCTCCGGGGTGGCGACGATGTAGGACAACGGCTTTCCCACGTAGTTGGCGTACGTGACGCCGAAGCGGCGCACGTCCGGCAGGAAGCCGGAGGCGGAGAACCTGCGCCGCAGGGCGATCCCGGCACCGGCCGCCAGCGCCACCGCCCAGCCGGCCATCATCGCGTTGGAGTGGAACATCGGCATCGACACGTACACGACGTCGTCGGCGCCGAGACCGAACCGCTCCGCGAGCATCACGCCGGGTCCGGTGATCTTCTCGTGGGTGCAGCACACGGCCTTCGGGTCGCCGCTGGTGCCGGAGGTGAAGATCAGCATAAACAGATCGGTCGCGGCGACGGGCGCCGGTTCGACGGTGGCACCGGCGTGCGGGGCGAGCAGCGCGGCCCACTCGGCGGAGTCGACGTCGATCACCCGCACCCCGCCGAGGTCGAGCCCGTCCAGCAGTCGGGCGTTCGCGGCCTCGGTGAACACCACCTGGCAGTCCGCGAGCGCAATGTCGCGGGCCAGGGCCTGCCCGCGGCGGGTGGTGTTCAGCCCGACCACCACCGAGCCGGACAGCGCCGCGGCGCCGAGCAGCAGGGAGAATTCCGGCACGTTGTCCATGAGGATCCCGAAGTGCCGGGGCCTGCGCGGGTCGAGCAGTTCGCGCAGCAGAGCGGCCCGGTCCCGGCCGGCCTGGACGTGTTCACGCCACGTCAGCGACGTGTTCTCGAACTGCAGGCCACGATCGTCGACGGCGGCGAGTCGCTCGAGGAGCTCCGTCACGGTGAGTGCGTCGGTCATGGGGGCATCCTGGGACATCGCCGTGCCGGTCGTGGTGCCGGTTCCGCTGATCGGGACATTCACGCGGGCGTGTCCGCGAGGGACGCGCCCAGGGTCCGGAGCTGGGCGGTGGCCGAACCGAGGCGGAATTCGTGGTGCTTGGCGGCCAGGAAGTAGCGGTGCACGGGATGGTCCTCGTCCAGGCCCACTCCGCCGTGGACGTGGACGAGTGTGTGCGCGACGCGGTGCCCGGCGTCGGCGGCCCA
Organism: Rhodococcus sp. 14C212; assembly: GCF_011058195.1. Taxonomy (NCBI): domain Bacteria; kingdom Bacillati; phylum Actinomycetota; class Actinomycetes; order Mycobacteriales; family Nocardiaceae; genus Rhodococcus; species Rhodococcus sp. 14C212. The sequence goes on from NZ_JAALEH010000006.1 coordinate 126,911, forward strand.
GAACGCGGCCGTGCGCAGTTCCCCGGTGTCGGGCAGCCCGGCGTCCGCACGGAAGGCCGCCTGCCACAGGGTGAGCCGGGCACCCTTGACGTCGATGTAGGCGTCGGCGAGCCGCTGGGCCACCGCCTGGAAACTGCCGATCGGCCGATCGAACTGCACACGCTCGCGGGCGTACCCGGCGGTGAGTTCGAGCGCCCGGTCGAGCACCCCGTACTGGTATGCGGCCGAGCCGAGGAGCCCGCGGTCGCGCAGCCACGCAGCGACCGCACGGCCGTCGGGACCGAGCGCGCGGTCCCCGGGCACGGCGGCCGCGGCGAGGGTGAGCGTCCCGAGGCAGCCGAGGCCGGTGTCGTACTGGCGGGTCACGGTCACGCCGGGATCGCCGGGACGGACGAGGAGCACGGTGACGCCGTCCGGGGTCGAGGCCGGCACGAGGAACAGGTCCGCGGCAGGTGCGGCGTCGACGAGGACCTTGGTGCCGTCGACGATCCATCCGCCGTCGGCGCGACGTGCCGTGGTGGTCGGGGACGTGGGATCGTCGTTCAGTTCCTCCTCGAGGGCGGCGGTGAGGATCTTCTCGCCGGTGGCGGCGGGTTCGCCCCAGTCGCGACGCTGCGTGTCGCTGCCGAACTCGGCGACGGCGGCGGCGGACACGACGATCGAGGACAGGTAGGGGACGGCGGCGACGCCGCGGCCGAGTTCGGTGAGGATGCTCGTCTGTTCGAGCGGTCCGAAGCCGTCGCCGCCGACGGACTCGGGCAGCGCCGCGCCGAGGATGCCCGAGGAGGCGAGCGCGTCCCACAGGGTGTGGTCGATGCGGTCGTCGGCGGCGTCGAGCCGGCGCAGATGGTCGTTGGTGACGATCTCGGTGACGATGCGGCGGGTGAGCCCGGCGAGGTCCTGCTGCGCCTCGGTGAGGGTGAAGTCCACGATTGGTCCTTCCGGTGGAGTGTCAGCGCTTGGCGGGTGGCTGTCCGAGGGCGGTCATCGCGATGATGTCGCGCTGGACCTCGTTGGTGCCGCCGCCGAAGGTGAGGATCAGGGAGCTGCGATGCATCCGCTCGAGCCGGCCCCGCAGCAGCACGCCCGGGGAGTTCTGCCGCAGCGTGGCCGACGGGCCGAGGATCTCCATCAGCAGGCGGTAGGCCTCGGTGGCGAACTCGGTGCCGAACACCTTGTTCGCCGACGCCGGCGCGGGTCCGAGCGGCGCAGTGCTGGAAGCGATCTCCCAGTTCATCAGCTTCAGGTACTCGGCCCCGGCGTGGACCCGGGCCAGGTTGATCTGCACCCATTCCTGATCGAGGACGCGGCGGCCGTCGGGCAGGCGGGTGCGCTGCGCCCACGCGCGCACCTCCTGCAGCGCGGTGAGAATCGGGCCCGCGGAGGTGAGCGCGACGCGTTCGTGGTTGAGCTGATTGGTGATCAGCGCCCAGCCGCCGTTCTCCTCGCCGACGAGGGCGGACGCCGGGACCCGTACGTCCTGGTAATAGGTGGCGCTGGTATCGGGGCCTGCCATGGTGTGCACGGGGGTGTAGGAGAACCCCTCGGCGGTGGTGGGCACGATGAGGACGCTGATGCCCTTGTGTTTCCGGGCATTCGGATCGGTGCGGCACGCGAGCCACACGTAGTCGGCGTAGGCGATCAGGCTCGTCCACATCTTCTGGCCGTTGATCACCCACTCGTCGCCGTCGCGCACGGCGGTGGTGCGCAGCGACGCGAGATCCGTGCCCGCCTCGGGCTCGGAGTAGCCGATCGAGAAGTGCAGCTCGCCGGCGGAGATCTTCGGCAGGAAGAACTCCTTCTGTTCGGGCGTGCCGAAGTGCATGATCGTCGGCGCCACCGAGTTGACGGTCAGGAACGGGACCGGCGCCCCGGCGATCGCGGCCTCGTCGGTGAAGATGAGCTGGTCCATGGCCGAACGGTTCTGGCCGCCGTACTCCTCCGGCCAGCCGAGCGTGAGCCAGCCGTCCTTGCCCATCTGCTGGACGACCTCCCGGTACACGTTGCCGGCGCCGTACTCGCCCGTGGTCGCGGCGAGCGCCTCCCGCCGTTCGGGGGTCATCAGGTCGGCGAAGTAGGCGCGCAACTGCGCGCGGAGTTCCTCTTGCTGCGGGGTGTACGCGATGTCCACGAACCGCTCCGTTCGTCGGGTAGGCAGCTGGTCGACGGCCGAGGACCGGGACCGGCTCGGCGATGTTCCCGAATCATTGCACAGAACTGAAACGCGTTCTAGCCTGGTTTCCGAGCCGTCGCGCCAGCCCGCGCGTCCGGCGCCCGATCGGTCGTGCAAGCGAGAAGCGAGGTCTGTTCATGGAGGTCAAGGTCGACTTCGATCGTTGCGAGGCGAACGGCGTGTGCGTGGGAATCGCGCCCGAGGTGTTCGACCTGAACGACGACGACGAGCTGATCGTCACGCACCCCATCGCGCCGGAGCAGGAGGAGGACGTACGCACGGCGATCGCGCAGTGCCCGCGTGCGGCACTGAGCGAGGCCTGACGGGGACGCTTGTCAGAAACGAGAACACGTTCTACATTTTCGGGGTCGCCGAATCCGCGGCGACCAGGAGCGCGGCGGCCCCGGGTGGGCCGCCCGACATCGCTAGGGAGAGCGCGTCCATGAGTGCAACCGGCAACGGTCTCGGCCCCGCAGGAAACGGTGCGACGGACGAGGGGGGCGTGCGTCTCGACGGCAAGGTCGCCGTCGTCACCGGCGCCGGTGCCGGGCTCGGCCGGGCGGAGGCCGTCGCGCTGGCCCGGGCCGGCGCCGCGGTGGTCGTCAACGATCTCGACCCGACCGATGCCGTCGAGGACACCCTCGCCGAGATCCGCGACCTCGGCGCCGACGCGGCGTTCGTCGCCGGCAGCGTCGCGGAACGTGCCACGGCCGACGCGCTGCTCGCGACGGCACGGGAACGCTTCGGCCGTCTCGACATCGTCGTCAACAACGCCGGCATCGTGCGGGACCGCATGCTGTTCAACATGTCCGACGAGGACTGGGACGCGGTGATCGCGGTGCACCTGCGCGGCCATTTCCTGTTGTGCCGCAACGCGGCGGCGTACTGGCGTGGCGAGTCCAAGAAGGCCGGCGGTCCCGTCTACGGCCGGATCGTCAACACGTCCTCCGAGGCCGGCCTGCTCGGCCCCGAGGGGCAGGCCAACTACGGCGCCGCCAAGGCCGGAATCACGGCACTGACCCTCTCCGCCGCGCGGGGCCTGTCCCGGTACGGGGTGCGCGCCAATGCCATCTGCCCGCGGGCCCGCACCGCGATGACGGAGGGCGTCTTCGGTGCGGCGCCCGAGGGGGAGGTGGATCCGCTGTCGCCCGAGCACGTCTCGGCGCTGGTCGCCTACCTGGCGTCGCCTGCGGCGGACCGGGTCAACGGTCAGGTCTTCGTCGTCTACGGCCCGATGGTCGCGCTCATGGCCGCGCCCGTGGTCGAGCAGCGCTTCGACGCGGACGTCCGGTGGACTCCGGAGAGCCTCGCCGAACGTGTCGGCGGCTACTTCGACGATCGGGACCCCGCCCGGAACTTCTCGGCCGCGCAGGCGCTCGCCCTCTGACGTCCCACTAGGTGGTACCCGAAGTGACATGCAACGTTGTCCTTCGGTAATATCGCGCCGTCCGGAACCGATCCGGATAGTGTCGGTTCGACCCCGGGCTCGCGTGCCGTCCGGCGACCCGGACGCGTGAACACGCGACCGATGGCCGCTCGGAGAGCGGGTAGTACCTGTTCTAGTTTCTGGCCCGCGAAGTGGTTCGCGAAGGGCGCGGCCGGTGCGGTTCCCGGCCGCGGTCGGGTCCCGTGTACGGGTGGCGGATCCGACCTCCCGGCCCGGTGAATTCCCAGTTCGAGCCCCGAATCCCCGTTCGATGCGAGCGCCGGTGATCCGGTCGGCGGGGCGGAGCTCCCGCCACGAAGAAGTAGCCGTGTCGCGCCGCGCCGCAGCGGTCTTTGACACATGAACACGTTCTAGTTAGTATGACGCGGGTCACAAGCTGGCCCCTCGTCGGCCGCGGCCGGCGAGCGAACCAACGGAGGAGGAGACGGTGGTAGACCTCCTCGAGGTACCGCTCCGCGCGGTCGGTGGATTCTTCGCGATGACGGGCGAGACCGCCCGGGCCGTGTTCTCCCGGCCCTTCCAGCGACGCGAGTTCGTCGATCAGGCATGGTTCGTCGCGCGGGTGTCCCTCGTGCCCACGGTCCTCGTCGCGGTGCCGTTCACGGTCCTGGTCAGCTTCACCCTCAACATCCTGCTGCGCGAGATCGGAGCCGCCGACCTCAGCGGCGCCGGCGCCGCACTCGGCGCGGTCACCCAGGTCGGCCCGATGGTCACCGTGCTCATCGTCGCCGGTGCCGGCGCCACCGCCATCTGCGCGGACCTCGCCGCCCGCACCATCCGGGAGGAGATCGACGCGATGCGCGTGCTCGGCATCAACCCGATCCACCGCCTCATCGTGCCCCGGGTCCTCGCGTCCACCGTCGTGGCGCTGCTGCTCAACGGGCTGGTGTGCACCATCGGCATCCTGGGTGGCTTCGCGTTCTCCGTCTTCCTCCAGGACGTGAACCCCGGCGCCTTCGTCAACGGCATCACCCTGCTCACCGGCTTCGGTGAACTCATGATCTCCCAGGTCAAGGCCGGCCTGTTCGGCATGATCGCCGGCCTCGTCGCCGCCTACCTCGGCCTCAACGTCAAGGGTGGCGCCAAGAGCGTCGGCGACGCCGTCAACCAGACGGTCGTATTCGCCTTCATGGCATTGTTCGTGGTCAACCTTCTCGTCACCGCCGTCGGCATCAAGCTGACGGGCGGGTGACCGGCACGGCGGTGATGTAGATGGCAGTGATCTCCTGGCGCTTCCCCCGCACGCGGCGCCGTATCGCCCGCGCCTCCGACTCCGTGGACCGGCTCGGCGAGCAGGCGCTCTTCTTCGGCAAGGCGCTCGGCTACGCCCCGCGCGCGATCACGCACTACCCGAAGGAGACGGTCCGGCTGATCGCCGAGATCAGCATGGGCACCGGTGCGCTCGCCGTGATCGGCGGAACGGTCGTCATCGTCGGCTTCCTGACCCTGTTCACCGGCGGGATCATCGCCGTGCAGGGCTTCAGTTCCCTGGGCAACATCGGCGTCGAGGCGCTCACGGGCTTCTTCGCCGCGTTCATCAACGTCCGCATCGCGGCGCCCACCATCGCGGGCATCGGCTTGGCCGCCACCATCGGCGCCGGCTCGACGGCCCAGCTCGGCGCCATGCGGGTCTCGGAGGAGATCGACGCGCTCGAGGTCATGGCGATCCCGTCGATCCCGTATCTCGTGAGCACCCGCGTGATGGCGGGGATGATCGCGATCGTCCCGCTGTATTCGCTGGCGGTGATCGCCTCGTTCATCGCCAGCCGCTTCGCGACCGTCGTGCTCTACGGCCAGTCCGCGGGCGTGTACGACCACTACTTCGACACGTTCCTCATCCCCACCGACATCCTGTGGTCGTTCGTGCAGGCCATCGTCATGGCGGTCGCCGTCATGCTGATCCACACCTACTACGGTTTCAACGCCGGTGGCGGCCCGGTCGGCGTCGGCGTCGCCGTCGGCAACGCGGTGCGGGCGTCCCTGATCGCCGTGGTGACCGTGACCCTGCTCATCTCGCTCGCGGTGTACGGGGCGACCGGCAACTTCAACCTGTCGGGATAGGCGCATGGACACCCCTTCCTGGAAGAAGAAACTCGCGGCCCTCGGTCTCGTCGGGGGACTCACCGTGGCCGTCGCGCTGGCGCTGCTGATGTTCGCCGGTGCCTTCACCGCCACCACGCCGGTCACGGTCACTTCGGCACGATCCGGCCTGGTGATGGAGCCCGACGCGAAGGTCAAGCTCCGCGGTGTCGAGGTGGGCCGGGTCCGGTCCGTCGAGCACAGCCCCGACGGCGCGCTGTTGCAGCTCGCGATGGATCCCGGACAGCTGCACCTGGTGCCGTCCAACGTGCGCGTGGCCATCGAGTCCACCACCGTGTTCGGCGCGAAGTTCGTCAACCTGCTCATGCCGGACGATCCGTCGCCGGTGCCGCTCCAGGAGGGCGCGATCATCGCGGCCGAGAACGTCACCGTCGAGTTCAACACGGTCTTCCAGCACCTGTCCGACGTGCTCGCGCAGGTCCAACCGGAGAAGCTCAACGCCACCCTCGGGGCGATCTCCGAGGCGTTGAACGGTCGCGGCGACACCCTCGGCGCAACCCTCGTCGAGGCCGACGACTACCTCGCGACGATGAATCCGTCGCTGCCGCAACTGCAGTACGACCTCGCCGTAGCCGCCGACGTCACCAACCTGTACGCCGACGTCGCGCCCGACGTGATGAACCTGCTCGACAACGCCACCTCGATCGGCAACACCGTCGTCGACGAGCAGGCCAACCTGGACCTGATGCTGATGAACGTCACCGGCCTGGCGAACACCGGTCGTGACGTCCTCGGCGAGAACGAGGCGCAGCTGACCTCGGCGCTGGACCTGCTGACGGAGACCACGACGCTGCTCGGTGAGTACTCGCCGGAGCTGACGTGCTTCATCGTCGGGCTCAACGACGCGCGAATCGCGTTCGAGCCCATGGCCGGAACCGGTAAGTACCCGGCCCTGATGCTGAGCACGAACTTCCTGGGCGGCGCCACCAGGTACGACCACGAGAAGGACCTGCCGGTGGTGGGGGCGACGGGCGGGCCGAACTGCCACGGGCTGCCCACCTTCGATCCCAAGCGTGACGGTCATGCCCCCTTCGTCGTCGCCGACACCCACCCGGTGCCGTTCCACCCGAACACCGAGACGTGGGTGCGATACCCGACGATCTTCGGTTTCCTGTTCGGCGACATGCTCCCGGGAGGCGAGTGAGATGCCGGAGCCGCAGCTGCGGACGTGGACCCGCCCGGTGGACCGGGCGCCGCGAGGGGACGGGGTGATCCGGTGAGGGCCACCACGGTCAAGTTCCTCGCGTTCACGGTCGTGATGGTGCTGATCTTCGCGGCACTGGCGATCGTGTTCAGCCAGGTGCGGTTCACCGGCACGCAGACCTATCACGCGACGTTCACCGACGTGTCCGGACTGCAGGCCGGCGACAAGGTCCGCATCGCCGGGGTGCCCGTCGGGTCGGTCGACAGCGTCGACATCGGTCGCGGCAACCAGGCCGAGGTGTCCTTCGACGTCGACGCCGAGCACACGCTGCTGGCGAGCACCAAGGCCACGGTGCGGTACGAGAACCTCGTGGGCGACCGCTATCTCGAGCTGCTCGAGGGACCGGGGACCGGCGAGACGCTGCCGGCCGGCGGCACGATCCCGGTGGCGCAGACCGAACCCGCGCTCGACCTCGACCTGCTGCTCGGCGGATTCAAGCCGCTGTTGCAGGGCCTCGACCCGCAGCAGGTCAACGACCTGTCCGGGGCGCTGCTCCAGGTCTTCCAGGGGCAGGGCGGCACCCTGGTGTCGCTGCTGGGCAACACCAACTCGTTCACGAACTCCCTCGCCGACCGGGACCGGCTGATCGGCGACGTCATCGACAATCTCAACGCCGTCCTCGCCACCATCGACGAGAACGATCAGCAGTTCACCGAGACCGTCGACCGGTTGCAGACCCTGGTGAGCGGGCTCGCGCAGGACCGCGATCCGATCGGTACCGCCATCCCGCGGATCGCGGCCGGCACCGGGGATCTCGCGTCGCTGCTGCAGAACAACCGGCCGGACCTGCAGTCGGTGATCGCCGAGACCAACCGCACCATGACACAGCTCGACCTCGGGCGCGACGACATCAACCGGACGCTCGAGCGGCTGCCGAACGACTACAAGAAGCTCATCCGGGTGGGGGTGTACGGCAACTTCTTCCAATTCTTCCTGTGTGCCAACACGTTCAAGTTCTCGGGACCGGACGGGACCACCATCCGTTTCACATCGGCCGAGCAGACGACCGGAAGGTGCGCGAAGATCGAATGAGTCCGATCCGTGAACGCAATCCCGTGCAGGTCGGCATCGTCGGCCTGTCCGTCGCGGCCGCGACGGTGCTCGCCGGTCTGCAGTACGACCAGCTGCAGTTCCTCTCCGGCGGCCTGACCTACTCGGCGTACTTCGCCGACGCCGGCGGTCTCGTGCCCGGCGACTCCGTCACCCTCGCCGGCGTCGACGTCGGTGAGGTCACCGACGTCCGCCTCGACGACCGGCAGGTCCTCGTCGCCTTCACCGTCCGCGACGGCATTGCGCTCGGCGAGGACACCGGGGCCGACATCAAGACGAACACGGTGCTCGGCCGCAAGTCGCTCGCCGTGCAACCCTACGGTTCGGGGACCCTCGACCCGCGCGAGCCGATCCCGTCGTCGCGCACCGACTCCCCGTACTCGCTCACCGATGCCCTCGGCGACCTCACGACCACGGTGTCCGATCTCGACACCGAGCAGATCAACGACTCGCTCAACGCGCTGTCGGATTCGCTGCAGGACACCCCGCCCGAGTTGCGGGGGGCGCTCGAGGGCATGACCAGGCTGTCCCGGTCCATCAACGCGCGCGACGAGTCGCTCGAGGACCTGCTGGCCCGCGCCGAATCGGTGACCGGCATCCTCGCCGAGCGCAGCGACCGGATCAACGCGCTCGTGGTGGACGCCAACGCCCTCTTCGGGGAGCTGAGCCTGCGGCGCGACGCGATCACCGAGCTGATCGCGAACATCTCCGCGGTCTCGAGGCAGTTGTCCGCCCTGGTGCAGGAGAACCAGGCGCAGATGGCTCCCACCCTGGACAAGCTCAACGCGGTGACCGCCAATCTGCAGGCGAACAAGGAGAACATCGCCGGCGCCCTCGACGGGCTCGGACCGTACATCAGCGCGCTCGGCGAGTCCGTCGCGAGCGGCCCGTTCTTCAACGCGTACGTGTCGAACGTCCTGCCCGCGCCGTGGTGGAAGGCGTTGGTCGACAGCATGGTCGCCCCCGAACTGCTGCAGCAGGACCTGCAGGACATCATCCCGAAGGACCCGCCGTCGATCACGAAGGATGGCGAATGAGCACCGACGCTCCTGAAGCCCCGGAGGACCGGACCGGGAAGAACCGCCGTCTGCTGCTGCCGGTGATCGCCGGTGTCGCGGTGGTGGCCCTGGCCCTCGTCGCGTTCGCCGTGGTGCTGCCCGGCTGGGGGAAGCGCACGATCAACGCCGAATTCGTCTCCACGAGCGGCCTGTACGAGGGCGACGACGTGCGCGTGCTGGGCGTGAGCGTCGGCACGATCACCCGCATCGAGCCGGGCGACGACCTGGTGCGCGTGCAGATGCAGGTCGACGACTCCGTCGACGTCCCGGCCGATGCCAAGGCCGTGATCATCGCGCAGAGCCTCGTGTCCGCGCGCTTCGTCCAGCTGACCCCGGTGTACTCGGGCGGCCCGCAGCTCGCCGACGACGCGACGATCCCGGTCGAGCGCACCGCCTCGCCGGTCGAATGGGACCAGATCAAGACGGAACTGATGCGCCTGTCGGAGGCGCTGGGCCCCCAGGGCCTCGATCCCCAGGGCTCGCTCGGCCGCTTCATCGACACCGCCGCCGAGAACCTCGACGGCAACGGCCTGACCATCCGCGCCACACTGCGCGAACTGTCCGACACGATGCACACCCTGTCGGAAGGGCGCACCGACCTGTTCGGCACCGTCCGGAACCTGCAGGCGTTCGTGTCGGTCCTCTCGACCAGCAACGAGCAGATCGTGCAGCTCGGCGGCCGGCTGGCGTCGGTCTCGGACGTCCTGGCCCAGAGCTCGGACCAGCTCGGCACGTCGCTCGCGGACCTCGACCTCGCGGTCGGCGACGTGCAGCGGTTCGTGCAGGACAACCGGGCCGCGCTGACCGAGTCGGTGCAGCGCCTCGCCGACGCCACCGAGGTGCTCGCCCGCAAGCGGCCCGAGATCGAGCGGGTCCTGCATTCCGGACCGACGGCGCTGGCGAACTTCTACGACATCTACAAGCCCGCGCAGGGTTCGCTCACCGGTGCGCTGGCGATCAGTAATCTCGCCAACCCCGTCGAGTTCATGTGCGGGTCCGTGGCCGCCGCGGCGAACGCCACCTCCGACCGCAGCGCGGAACTGTGCCGCCAGCAGCTCGGACCGGTACTCCAGTCGCTGGCGATGAACTATCTGCCGGTCATGACCAACCCCATCGCCGCGGTGGAGGCGTTCCCCGGCCAGATCCAGTACACCGAGCCGGGTCTCGAGGCGGAAGCCGCGGCCGCGGGGCGGGGTACCGCACCCGCGGACGCCACGCCGCCGCCGGCCGGGCCGCTCTCGGACCTGCCCACCGTGACGGTTCCCCCCGACCTCGGGGCGCTGCTGCAGCCGGGAGGAGGACGATGAGCACCCGAATCCGGCACTCCCACCCGACGCGGCGCGGTGCCGTCGCCGCGATGCTGGTCGCGGCGGCGCTGACGTTGACCGGATGCGAGTGGGAGGGGCTGAACTCGCTTCCCCTCCCCGGCACCGCTGGGCACGGCGAGGACGCCTACCAGGTACGGATCCAGATGCCGAACGTGACCACCCTGACCCAGAACTCGCCGGTGCGGGTCGACGACGTCCAGGTCGGCAGCGTCACGAAGATCGAGGTCGAGGACTGGCACGCCCTCGTGACGGTGGCCCTCGACGGCGACGTCGACCTCCCGGCGAACGCCACCGCCAAGATCGGGCAGACCAGCCTGCTCGGCTCGCAGCACCTCGAACTGGCGTCGCCGGCGGACGAGCCGCCGCAGGGCCGGCTCGAGGACGGCGACCTGATCCCGCTCGAGCGGGCCGGGGCGTACCCGACCACCGAGCAGACGCTGTCGTCGCTGTCGGTGGTCCTCAACGGCGGTGGACTCGCACAGATCAACGACATCACCACCGAGCTGAACGCGGCGCTGAACGGACGGGAGGACTCGATCCGGAACCTGCTGCCGCGGCTGGACGAACTCGTCGGCACCCTCGACCGGCAGCGCGGCGACATCATCGCCGCGATGGAGGGCATCGATCGGCTCGCGTGGACGGTCGACGCGCAGAACGCCACCCTCGTCCGGGCGCTCGACGAGATGCCGGCCGCGCTGAACGTGCTGGTGGAGCAGCGACAGGACCTGACCACCGCGCTCACCTCGCTCGGCGAGATGAGCACCGTGGCCAGCCGGCTCGTCGAGAACAGCGGCGAGGACCTGCAGACCAACCTGCAGGCGCTGGCTCCGACACTGCGTGCGCTCGCCGACTCGGGCAACGCGCTGACCGAGGTGCTCGGCGTGCTCCTGACCTATCCGTTCCCGCAGGCCGGCATCGACCAGGTGATCCGGGGCGACTACGCGAACCTCGCCATGACCATCGACCTCACCCTCGAACGGCTGGACCTGAACTTCCTCACCGGCACCCCGCTCGCCGGGCGCCTCGCCGGCCCGGAGGGCATCCTCGGCCGGGACGCCGGGCTGGCGGCCCAGTCCGCGGACCCCTTCCAGGCCCCGCTCGAGCAGCCGGCCGCGCAACCCGCGCCCGGCCCGGCCGCGACCCTGTCGGTCCCCGGTCTGGGGGAGATCACCATTCCGGGGCTGCCCCCGCTGGGGGTGCCGGCACCATGATGCTGTCGAAGTTCGTCCGGATCCAGCTCGCGATCTTCGCGGTGCTCACGGTGGTCGGGTTGCTGGTGATGTCACTGCAGTACGTCAAGCTCCCGCAGCTGTTCGGCGTCGGCCGGTACACGGTGATCGTGGAGCTGCCCTCCACCGGCGGGCTCTACCCGCACGCCAACGTCACCTACCGCGGCAACACGGTCGGGGTGGTCGACAAGGTGCAGCTCTCGCCCACCGGGGTGGAGGCGGTCCTGTCGATCGACAGCGACCGCGCGATCCCCGCCGACGTCGACGCGGCGGTGCGCAGCGTGTCCGCCGTCGGCGAGCAGTACGTGGACTTCGTTCCCCCGCAAGATGGTTCGAGCGGGGAGTATCTGTCGGACGGCGACGTGATCCCGGCCGACCGGGCGTCGGTGCCGCAGGAGGTGGGCGAGCTCCTCGACCAGGCCGACGTCCTGCTCGCCAGCATCAGCGACACACGGCTGCGCACCGTCGTCGACGAGTCGTTCGACGCGTTCAACGGGTCGGGACCGGACCTGCAGCGGCTGATCGACTCGACCCGCCTGTTCGTGCAGGAGGCGAGCGCGGGCAGCGGGCAGACGAAGGCACTGCTCGATCAGCTCGGTCCGCTGCTCGACACCCAGGTCGTCACCAGCGACGCGATCCGCTCCTGGACCCGGGACATGCTGACGTTCACCGACGGGCTGCGGGCCGCCGACACCGACCTGCGGGCGGTGCTCGCGAAGGGGCCGGGCGCCGCGGCCGAGGCCGAACAGCTGCTGCAGGATCTGCGGCCGACGCTGCCGCTGCTGCTGGCCAACATGGTCAGCGTCGGGGAGGTGGGCGTGATCTACAACGCCGGCATCGAACAGATCCTGGTGCTGTACCCGCCGATGACCACGGCGCTGATCACCGCGGCCGGCAGCGGACCGGCCGAGGACGGCGCGGTCGTCGACTTCCACCTGCAGTTGCACGATCCGCCGCCGTGCCTGTCCGGCTTCCTGCCACCCGAACAGTGGCGCAGCCCTGCTGACACCACGATGGTGGACACCCCCGGCGCGGTGTACTGCAAGCTCCCGCAGTCGGATCCGAACGCCGTGCGCGGCGCGCGGAATCTGCCGTGCATGGAGTTCCCGGGCCGGCGCGCCCCCACGCCGGAGGCGTGCCGCAACGGGTACCAGCCCGAGTACCTCGACAACCCGTGGCGGGGCGCGCCGACGCCCGTGCAGTCGGAAAGCGACATGCCGGTGCCCGCCGCGCACGCGACCGGGCCGAGTGCGGCCGCACCCGCCGGGGTGACGGCGCGCGGCATCGACCCGGAGACGGGAACGTACATCGGTCCCGACGGTACGGTGTATCGCAACGTCGAGACCGGCCCCGAGACCAGTTTGGAGACGTACATGAAGGCGCAGCAAGGCTGATGGCGGACGAAGAGACCACCACGACATCGACGCCGCAGACCGGACCCGTCCGGCAGAGCCGGGTGCTCCCCGCGATCGCGGCCCTGATCGTCCTCGCCCTGGTGGGCGCCGGAGTGTGGCTGTGGCTCGACGCGACGGCCGACCGCGACCACGACGCCCGGCGGGCGGCGTACCTGCAGGCCGCGCGGCAGACCGTGCTGAATCTGACCACCATCCACCCGCAGAGCGCGGCCGAGGACGTACAGCGTCTGCTCGACGGGGCGACCGGGGACTTCAAGGCCGAATTCGAAGGACGCGAGGGACCTTTCGTCGACGTGGTGACCAAGGCGAACGTGGACACCACCGGCGAGGTGATCGAGGCCGGCATCCAGGCCGAGGACGGTGCCTGCATGTCCTCTCTGGTGGCCGCGCGGTCGATGGTGTCCAACGTGGAACAGACCGAACCCGAGCCCCGTGACTTCCGGCTGCGGGTGACGATCTGCGACGAGAACGGCCGGCTGCTGGCCTCGAAGGTGGATTTCGTGCCATGACCGAGAATTCGAAGAACGAGGCCGTGACCCTCGAGAAGGCCGACGACACCGCGGGCGTGGAGGGCACCACACCGCCCGGCTCCGAAAGCGGTACGCGGCGACTGCTGCTCGCGGCCCTCACCGCCGCGGCGATCGTGCTCGCCGGCCTGGTGGGGTTCGGCGTGTACGACAAGGTCGAGCGCGGCGGCGCCGAGGCGGCCCGGACCGAGGCCCTGCAGGCCGCCGAGGAGCAGGCCGTCGCGATGCTCGCGTACGACCACGCCACGGTCGACGAGCAGGTCGCCGCGGCCTCCGACGGGCTCACCGGCGACTTCCGGGACGAGTACACCAACCTGATGAAGAACGTCATCGCGCCCGGCGCGAAGGAGAAGTCGATCACCGTGCAGGTGAGCGTGCAGGCGTCGTCGGTCGTGTCGGCCGAGGCCGACCGGGCGGTGACCCTGCTCTTCCTCAACCAGATCACCACCAGCTCCGTCAATCCCGAGGCGGTCAGCAGCGGCAGCCGCGTCCGCGTCGAACTCGAGAAGCACGACGGCCGTTGGCTGGTGAGCCGCCTGACCCCGATCTGAGCCGGGCGGACGGTCAGCGGCCGGGCAGGCGCACCATGTGCACGAAGAACCGGTCGATGTGTCGCACGGTGGCGACGAACCGGTCGAAGTCCACCGACTTGGAGACGTAGGCGTTGGCCCGCAACCGGTAGCTGCGCACCACGTCCTCCTCGGCAGTGGACGTCGTCAGCACGACGACGGGGATGGACGCCAGGTCGGGATCGGCCTTCACCGCCTCGAGCACCTGCCACCCGTCGTACTTCGGCAGGTTCAGATCGAGCAGCACCAGCGCCGGCCGCGCGGCGCCGGCGTGGGCCCCGCGCCGGTACAGGAAGTCGAGAGCCTCCGCGCCGTCCCGGACCACGTGCAGCGTGCTACCGATCTCGTTGGCCTCGAACGATTCCCGGATGATCAGCTCGTCCCCGGCGTCGTCCTCGACGAGCAGCACGTCGAGGGACTCGGCGGGCGTGCGGTGTACCGGTGTCCCGGTCGCCGCCTCCTCGACGTTGCGCTCGGACGACGACCGGAAACCGTAGGCTTCGCGGTCCGGTGTGCTTGTCACTCGGGCTCGCCGACCTCCGCCGGCGCGATCAGCGCCGGACCGGCCGCGCCCTGATGCGCGAGTGCGTCGAGGAAGGAGCGCGCCCACCGGTCGACGTCGTGGGCGAGGACCTGCCGGCGCAGTGCCCGCATGTGCCGCCGACCGTCCTCGCGGGACTGGTTCAGCGCCGCCTCCATCTTGTCCTTGACGTCCTCGAGGTCGTGCGGGTTGCACAGGAACGCCTGGCGCAGTTCCGCTGCCGCCCCGGTGAATTCGCTCAGTACGAGGGCGCCGCCGAGGTCGCTGCGGCAGGCCACGTACTCCTTGGCGACGAGGTTCATGCCGTCGCGCAGCGGCGTCACCAGCATGACGTCGGCCGCGACGAAGAACGCGATCAGCTCGTCGCGCGGAATGGGCCGGTGGATGTAGTGCACCACGGGCCGGCCCACCTCGGCGTACTCGCCGTTGATCCGGCTGACCGTCTTCTCGATGGCGCCACGCATCTGCACGTACGACTCGACGCGTTCGCGGCTGGGGGTGGCCAGCTGCACCATCACCGTCTCGGCCGGATCCACCCGTCCCTCGGCGATCAGCTCGAGCAGCGCGTCGAGCCGGACGTCGATGCCCTTGGTGTAGTCGAGCCGGTCGACGCCGAGCATGATGTGCTTCGGGTTGCCGAGCTCCTTGCGGATCTGCTTGGCGCGGTCGCGGATCGACTTGCGGCGGGCCCGCTCGTCGAGCTGCCCGGAGTCGATGGAGATGGGGAACGCCCCGACGCGCACCGCCCGGAACCCGACCTGCACCACCCCGAGCTTCGAGCGCACGCCCACGGTGCCGCGCGAGGTCTGATGACCGGCCAGCCGGCGCGCGAGATACAGGAAGTTCTGGGCGCCGCCGGGCAGATGGAAGCCGATCAGATCGGCGCCGAGCAGGCCCTCGACGATCTCGGTCCGCCACGGCATCTGCATGAACAGCTCCACCGGGGGGAACGGAATGTGCAGGAAGAAACCGATGGTCAGATCCGGCCGCAGCATCCGCAGCATCTTCGGCACCAGCTGCAGCTGGTAGTCCTGCACCCACACCGTCGCGCCCTGCGCCGCCGCCTTCGCGGTCGCCTCCGCGAACCGGCGATTGACCTCGACGTAGGTGTTCCACCACTCCCGCCGGTACTCCGGCCGGACGATGACGTCGTGGTACAGCGGCCACAGCGTCGCATTGGAGAAGCCCTCGTAGTAGTCGGCGATCTCCTGCCCGCTCAGCGGCACCGGATGCAGCTCGAGGCCGTCCTCGACGATCGGGTCGAGCTCCGCGTCGGCGACACCGGCCCAGCCGACCCACGCTCCGCGGTTGTTGCGCAGGATCGGCTCGAGCGCGGTGACGAGGCCACCCGGGCTGCGCTTCCATCGGGTCGAGCCGTCCGGAAGACGCTCGAGGTCGACGGGCAGGCGGTTCGCGACGACCACGAAGTCCGAACCACCCACGTGCATCGACTCCTCACCTGCAGCCACGTGGTGCTCCTCTGTCCTTGTCCGCCGGTATCCGCTCAGTCCGTCTTCGGGTTCGGTCCGATGCCGAGCATGGACAGCAGCATGCGGCATTCGTCCGCATCCTCCGCGTATGCAGCGACGACACGCTGCGCCTGACGGGCCGTCTCGTCCGCGACGGGTTCGAGTTCCTCGTCGGGGATGTCGTTCTCGGTGGTGGCGTCCGCGGCCATGGTGGTTCCTCCCGGGCTGGCTGCTCCGTTCGAGCAGGTCATTCGTAGTGCGACTCTATGAGAACCGGCGACTCCGACGCCACCCGCGCTCCAAGTTAGGGTTGGCTCACTTCTCGGGGTGGCGACGTGGAACGGAGAGTTTCGTGTGGTGGAACACATGAGCGGTGACGGTGACCGCCGGATCGGCGACGGGAAGAAGCCGGGTCTGCGACTGTTGCGGCGCACGATCGCGGACCAGCGGGCCGCCCTGGCGGTCGGCACCCCACTCGTCTCGCTGCACCAGGTGATGGAGACCCTCGTGCCCGTTGCGATCGGGGTGATCATCGACGGACCGGTCACCGACGGCAACGTCCCGGCGCTGGTCGTCGCCCTCGCGGGTCTGGCCGCGTTGTTCGTCGTGCTCACCTACTCGTGGCGTTTCGGTGCGCGCCGGCTCGTCACGGCGATCGAGGCCGAGTCGCACCGGCTGCGGCTCGCGGTGGCGCGCCGGATCCTCGATCCGCGCGGGGTGCGCACCTCCCTGCGCACCGGGGAACTCCTGGCGGTGGCGACCACCGACACCGGGCGGGCCGCGCAGATCCTGCACGTGGTGCCCGCCACCGCCGCGGCGCTCACCGCGGTGTCCGGGGCCGCGGTGGCGCTGCTGCTCGTCGACGTTCCCCTCGGTCTGCTGGTGCTGCTGGGCACGCCCGCGATCCTCGTCGCGCTCGACCGGGCCACCCCCCTGCTGACCCGGCGCATCACCGCACAGCAGGAGGCGGTGGCGCGGGCGTCGGGCCTGGCGACGGACCTCGTCACGGGGCTGCGGCCGCTCCGCGGCCTCGGTGCCGAGCCGGCGGCCACCCGCCGTTACCGGGAGGCCAGCGCGGACGCGCTCGCCTCGACCCTGCGCGCGACCCGCGCCGCCGGCGTCTACACCGGCACCTCGGCGGCGGTGAGCGCGCTGCTGTCCGTCGCGGTCGCGGGCGTCGCGGGCTGGGCCGCGCTCGCCGGCCGGATCTCGGTCGGCGAGCTCATCACCGTCGTGGGCCTGGCCCAGTTCGTCGTCGAACCTCTCGGGACGCTCGCCGCCCTGCCGTCGTCGTGGGCGGCGTCCCGCGCCTCCGCGGACCGGCTGTCGCTGGTGCTGCACGCGCCGTCGCTGCTGCCGGCCGGAACCGGGACACCCTCGGACGGCCGCCTCGAGCTGCGCGGACTCGGCTACCGGTCGCTGCGCGGGATGGATTTGACCGTCGCGCCGGGGGAACTGCTCGGTGTCCTCGCCTACCGGCCGCAGGACGCGGAGGCCCTCGCCGACGTGCTGTCCGGGCAGGTGCCGCCGGAGGACGTCCGCGGCGAACTGACTGTCGGGGGAGTGCCGCTCGGCGCGCTCGACCCCGTCGCCGCCCGCCGGACCGTCCTCGCCGAACCGCACCACAGCGACCTGTTCGCCGGAACACTCGCCGACAACATCACGGCGGGCATGCGTGACCCGTCCGGTGGCGTACCCCCGGAGGTGCTCGGAGCGTCCGCCGCCGGGCAGGTCGCCGAGACCCACCCCGACGGCCTCGACCGGCAGATCGTCGACCGCGGCAGCAGCCTGTCCGGCGGGCAGCGCCAGCGGGTGGCGCTCGCGCGGGCGCTGGCGCGGCGCGCCCCGGTGCTGGTGCTGCACGAGCCGACCACCGCCGTCGACGCCGTCACCGAGCAGGCCGTCGCGGAGGGGATCGCACGCGTGCGGCGCGACGGAGACGGACACGCGACCGTCGTCATCACCTCGAGCCCGGCGCTGCTCGCCGTCGCGGACCGCGTGGTCGTGGTCGACGACGGCCGGATCGTCGCCGCCGGCACCCACGCCGAACTGGCCGCCACCCACCCCACCTACCGAACGGCGGTGCTGCGATGACGGCGCACGAGTCCGAGCTGTTGCCGATCGCCTCCGCCGGCCGGTCGTGGCGCTGGCTGGGGGCGCAGCTGCGCACCGCCCCGGGCCGGGTCGTGCTCACCGTGGCGGTGTCCGTCGGGGCCGCGGTCGCCGCCGTGGTGCCGGTGCGCGTCCTCGGCGTCCTCGTCGACCGGGTGCGCGACCAGGCGCCGATGTCCACGATCGTGTGGGTCGTCGCGCTGATCGCAGCCGCGGCGGTCGTCGGCGGGGTGCTCGACGGTGCCGGCCTGCACCTCGTTGCGCGCCTGGGTGAGACGGTGCTGGCCCGGTTGCGCGAGACGGTCCTGGCGCGGGTGCTGCGCCTGCCCACCGACACCGTCGAACGCGCCGGGCACGGCGACGTCCTCTCCCGTGTCGGCGACGACGTCGCGGTGCTGGCGAAGGCGCTGGTCTCGGTGGTACCGCAGTTGGTGGCGGCGCTGATGCTGGTCGCCGTCAGCGTCGCGGCCATGGTCGGGATCGACTGGCGGCTCGGTCTCGCCGGGCTCGTCGCGCTGCCGATGTATGCGCTCGCCCTGCGCTGGTACCTGCCCCGGTCGGCGCCGCTGTACGCGGCGGAGCGGGTGGCGATGGGGGAACGGTCGCAGGCACTCGTCAGCAGCATGCACGGGGTGCGCACGGTCCGCGCCTACGGGCTCGACCCGGCCCACCTGTCCGGCATCGACGCCGCGTCGGGCCGCGCCCGCGACCTCACCGTCGGCGTGTTCGGCCTGTTCACCCGGTTCGCGGGCCGCGCCAACCGGGCCGAATTCGTCGGTCTCTCGGCGCTTCTCGTCGCCGGGTTCGTGCTGGTGCGGGCGGATGCGGTGACCGTCGGCGAGGCCACCGCGGCGGCGCTGTTGTTCCACCGCCTGTTCTCGCCGCTCGGGCTCCTGCTGTTCACCTTCGACGACGTCCAGTCCGCGGGCGCCAGCCTGGCCCGGCTCGTGGGCGTCGCAGAGCTCCCGCCGGCAGGGCCGCCGGAGTGCGACGCGCACGACCCGCGTGACGGTCCGCCGGCGCTGGAACTGGCCGGGGTGCGGCACCGATACCGGCACGGGCCGGAGGTCCTGCACGGCGTGGACCTGAAGGTCGCGCCGGGGGAGACGGTGGCCCTGGTCGGCTCGACCGGCGCCGGGAAGTCGACGGTCGCCGCCGCCGCGGCCGGCGTCGTCACGCCCACCTCGGGGGAGGTCCGTATCGGCGGCCGGTCGCTCGGCGACCTCGGAGCGCGGCTGCGCCGCAGTGTCGTGATCGTCAGCCAGGAGGTGCACGTGTTCGCCGGGCCACTGCTCGACGACGTGCGGCTGGCCAGGCCCGGCGCCACCGCGGACGAGGTGGGAGCGGCCCTCGACGCGGTCGGGGCCGGCGAGTGGGTCCGCGCGCTCGGCGACGGCCTGCACACGGTCGTCGGCGAGGGCGGACACCCCCTGACCGCGGCCCAGGCCCAGCAGCTCGCGCTGGCGCGGGTGCTGATCGCCGATCCGCCGGTGGTGGTGCTCGACGAGGCGACCGCGGAGGCCGGCAGCGCGGGCGCACGGGCCCTCGAAGCGGCCGCGGCCGTCGTGACGCGGGGACGCACTGCGCTGGTCGTGGCGCATCGGCTGACGCAGGCCGCGGCGGCGGACCGGGTCGTCGTGCTCGAGGCGGGCCGGGTCGTCGAGGAGGGACCGCACGCGGCGCTCGTCGCCGCCGGAGGCCGCTATGCCCGGCTCTGGCGGGCCTGGCAGGCCGGCGCCTGAGCTGTGCTGCCAGGGTCGCGACCTGCGGTGCAGGGTAGTGTGGATCGGTCCGTTGTGCCCGTGCGGCCGTACGGCCGCACCCGTGCCACCCACCACAGGAAGGTCTTCATGCCCATCGCGACCATCAACGGCATCCCGCTGAACTACCAGGTCAAGGGGACCGGCGACCTCGTCGTGCTGATCATGGGGACGGGCAGCCCCGGCCGGGTCTGGGACCTGCACCAGGTCCCCGCGCTGGTCCAGGCCGGCTACCGCGTTGCCACCTTCGACAACCGCGGCATCGCGCCGTCGGGGGAGAGCCTCGGCGGCATGACCATCGACGACCTGGTGGCCGACACCGCCGGACTGATCGAGCTGCTCGGCGGTCCCGCGTACGTCGTGGGCACCTCGATGGGCGCGCGTGTCGCGCAGGAGCTGACGCTGGCGCGCCCGGACCTGGTGCGCAAGGCGGTGTTCCTGGCCGGGCACGCGCGCATGGACCAGTTCCAGCTCACCCTCACCGAGGGCGAGCGGCAGCTGTACGACAGCCGGGTCGAGCTGCCCCCGAAGTACCGGGCGGCGGTCACGGCCGTGATGAACCTGTCGCCGGCGTCGCTGGCGGACCCGCACACCGCGCGGGACTGGCTCGACGTGTTCGAGTTCACCGGCGGCAAGACGTCGCCGGGCGTGCGGGCGCAGCTGGGAATGGACCGCGAGTTCGACCGTCGCGCGGCCTACCGGGCGGTGCGCGTGCCGTGCCTGGCCGTCGGTTTCGCCGACGACCGGATGATCCCGGCGTACCTGTCGCGGGAGGTCGCCGACGCGATACCCGGCGCGAGCTACCAGGAGATCCCGGACGCCGGGCACTACGGCTACCTGGAGCAGCCGGAGGCCGTGAACAAGGTGCTGCTGGAGTTCCTGGGGAGCTGAACCTCGCCGAGACCCAGACCGAGACCGAGACCGAGACCGGGATTGCGGCCCGTGGCGTGTCGGGGTTTCACTCGCCGCCACGGCATTCCGCCGCGTGACCGCTTCGTGGGCGGTGGCGGACTCGTGAACCGGTGACACGGGTTCGGTGTCACCGGTTCACGGGTGAACGAGGTGATCGTGTCACCTCGGTTCCGGCGGGACGGCTGCCGGGAGGGCGGGGTGCCGGACTCGGCGTTCCGCTTCGGTGGTGCCGCCCCAGACGCCGTACCTCTGCCGGCTGTCGAGTGCATAAGCACGGCACGGGATTCGGACCGGGCAGGTGTGGCAGATCTGTTTCGCGGTGCGTTCCCGTCGTAGGCGGGCACCGCGTGGCTCGTCGTCCGGGCCGAAGAACACGGACGGCTCGACGAACCGGCAGTCGGCGCGGGCGGTCCAGTCCTCCCGCTCGTCGCGGGAGGGCACGGCGAGTTCCGCGGAGGCGCGGGCGGACGGTGTGCTCATGGTCGTCGGTGGGGTGCGAGTCGATACCGCACTGTCGTGCAGTGCACGGTCTCCCTGCCGAGTGCGCGGTGAGGAGGTGCGGGGCCGTGTCTGTCCGGGCGCAGCTCCTGGCGGTCAGTGCATGTGGCTGCCGCCGTTGATGTCGACGGTGGTGCCGGTGAGGTATGCGGCGTCCTCGGAGGAGAGGAACGTGATGACCGAGGCCACTTCGCGGGTGCCGGCGGTGCGGCCGAGCGGGATGTCGCGGCAGATGGCGGCTTCCTGCTCGGGGGTGCTGCCCACCCGGATGCCGGTGTCGACCGCTCCGGGGGTGACGGCGTTGACGGTCACTCCGGTGTCACCGAGTTCGCGGGCGAGGGACTTGGTGAAGCCGAGGACGGCGGCCTTGGCGGAGGAGTAGGGGACCTTGCCGAAGACGCCGCCGCCGCGCTGGGCGGAGACGGACGACATGTTGACGATCCGGCCCCAGCCGTTGTCGATCATCGCCGGCAGGAAGGCGCGGGTCACCAGGTAGGTGCCGGTGGCGTTGACGGCCATGACCTTGTTCCACAGTTCGAGGGTGGTGTCGAGGAACGGCACCGGTGAGGTGATGCCCGCGATGTTGGCGAGGGCCCCGACGGGCGGGAGGGTTCCTGCGGCGACTTCGGCGGCGACAGCGTCGTGCGCACGCTGGACGGAGGCCTCGTCGGCGACGTCGATTTCGTGGCCGAACGCCGGGACGGAGTAGTCGCTGCCGATCTCCGCGGCGATCTTGGCGGACTTTTCACCGTCCAGATCGAGGACGACGACGGCCCAGCCGTCTTCGGCGTAGCGGCGGGCGGTGGCGATGCCGATGCCGCGCTCGGAGGTGGCGCCGGTGACGACGGCGGTGCGCTGGGTGGAAGACATGGGTTTCTCCTCGAGGGCTGTTGATGGCTGGGTCAGGGAATGAGGGGGGAGATGAGGCGGGCCGCCTGCGCGGTGCCGGCGGGGCGCTCCGCGTCGGTGATGTCGCGGGTTTCGAGTTCGAGGCTGAAATGGCCCGCGTATCCGAAGGCGGTGAGGGCGTCGATGCCGGCGGCGAAATCGGCGGTGCCGTTGCCGATGCCGAGATTGATGTTCCCCGGGACGGCGTCGCGCAGGTGCACATGGGTGATGCGATGGCCGAACAGGCCGACGAAGCCGACCGGGTCGCCGCCGGAAGCGATGATGTGGCTGAAGTCCATCACGATCCCGATCTCGGGGGACAGTCTGGCGGTCAGCTGCGCGGCACGTGCGGTGTCGCAGCACAACCGGTACACGTGCAACGACTCGGTCCACAGGGCCACGCCGAACGTGCGGGCCGCGGCGGCTGCCCATTCCAATTGGGCGGCAACAGCATCGAGGTCCTCGTCCAGTGACCGGACCGGGGTGTGGTCGAGGGCTCCGCACGGCAGGACCAGTGCCCGGGCCCCGACACCGGCGGTGAGGGTGAGCAGCCGATCGAGGTGACGTCTCCGCTCGTCGCGCTGTGCGGGGGTCAGGGGCAGGTTGAGGTCGCCGATGTCGCCGTTGACGCTGCGCACGTGCAGGCCCGACGCGGCCACCTCCTTGGTCACCTGTTCGACGCCGGCGGCGTCGAGTCCGAAGGGAACGTGGTCGCACACTCCCGGCAGGGCTCCGAGATCGATCTCGGCGAACCCGAGCTCGGCGATGGTGGAGAGCGCGTCGCTCAGCGCGAGGTGACGGAAGCTGATCGACGAGCAGCCGAGCCGGTCGTGGACCACGAGAACTCCTTCGAGGAAGCGGGGGTGACGGGGACCACGGTAGAACTATTCACTGTCAACAGTCAACGGTCGAAGATTGACGGTTGACAGGGGCTGGTGGTGGCGGTCACACTCGGTGCACACTGTTGACAGTCGACATCCACTGCCCGATCCCCCACCGGTCCTCCCGGTTCGAAGAGGAGATGTTCATGAGCACCGATGCTCTCCGGATGCGCGGTCCCGTCCACGGCACGAAAGACGCGAAACGCGTCGCGATCGGCTCCTCGGTAGGGGCGGTCATCGAGACCTACGACTTCATCGGCTTCGGCACCGCCGCTGCCCTGTATTTCGGTACCGCCTTCTTTCCCAGCGGCGATCCGGTCATCGGTACCCTCGCCGCCTTCGCCACCCTCGGTGTCGGATTCGCGGCCAGGCCCCTCGGCGGCATCCTCGGCGGACACCTCGGGGACAGGATCGGGCGCAAGCCCGTCCTGGTCGCCTCCCTCATCGTCATGGGCCTGGCCACGTTCGCGATCGGCCTGCTACCGACCTATACCCAGGTCGGACTCGTCGCCCCGGCCCTGCTGGTGACGGTGCGGATCGTCCAGGGTCTGGCCTTCGGCGCCGAGTGGGGCGGGGCGATCCTGATGAGCTACGAACACGCCCCATGGAAGGCCAAGGGCCGCTACACCGGCATCGTCCAGGCCGGCTTCCCGGTCGGACTGCTGCTGGCGAATCTCGTCTTTCTCTTCAGCGTGCACCTCGACGGTGACTGGGCGTGGCGCGTGCCGTTCCTCGCCAGCATCGTCCTGGTGGCCGTGGGCCTGATCATCCGGTCCAAGGTGCCCGAGTCGCCGGTCTTCGAAGACGTCAAGGACAGCGGCGAGATCGCCGCCTCACCGGTACTCGAGTCGATCAAGAAGGACTGGCGCGACATCCTGCGCGGCATCGGGCTGCGGGTCGCCGAAACCGCCGGCTACGCGGTCTCGATCACCTACATGATCTCCTACCTGCACACCAACGACCTGGCCGGAAAATCCGAAACGCTCCTGGCGCTGTGCGTCGCCTCCGCGATCGGCATCGTCGCCACCTTCGCCTGGGCCGCCCTGACGGACCGCATCGGGCGGCGCCCGGTGTACCTGGGCGTGTGCGCCTTCGCCACCCTCTTCGGTGTGCCGATGTTCCTGCTGGTCAACACCGGCCTGTTCGTCCTGATCGTCGCCACGATCGTCATCGCCTACGCGGTGTGCCAGAACGCCCTCGCCGGCGCCCAGGGGGCCTGGTTCCCCGAACTGTTCCAGGCGGCGCGGCGTGCCTCGGGCGCCTCCCTGGCCTACCAGATCTCGGCCATGGTCTCCGGCTTCACCCCGTTCGTCACCACCCTGCTCTACGTCTCTCTCGGCTGGGTCGGCCCGGCCCTGCTGTTCAGTGCCTTCGGGCTGATCGGCTTGATCACCGCCCTGCTCACCCGGGAGACCTGGGGCACGGCCGAACGCCGACTCGCCGACGAGGCCACCCGCTCAGAAGAACACGCCTCCGGCCCCGGCGGCGCAACGCTGCGCCGTCAGGCCGGGACGGCATCGAGCACCAAGGAAAAGGAACTGCTGTGACCACCACTGCGCACGCCGGCGCCGGCCATCGTGACCGCCGCCTCGCCGCCGTCGACGAGTTCGCCTACCGTCTCAGGCACAATGTGCTCGACATGGGCCAGGAACAGGGCCAGGGCTACGTCGGACAGGCCCTCGGCGCGGCCGACATCCTGGCCACCGTCTACGCGGAGCACCTCCGGTTCCGTGCCGACGACCCGGACTGGGCCGGCCGCGACCGGTTCCTGCTCTCGACCGGCCACTACGCCATCGGCCTGTACGCAGCGCTCGCGGAGGCCGGGATCGTTCCCCGCGACGAACTGCTGACGTACGGCTCGGACGATTCCCGCCTCCCGATGTCGGGTATGTCGACCTACACCCCCGGCATGGAGATCTCCGGAGGCTCGCTCGGGCACGGTCTCCCCATCGCCGTGGGAATGGCCCTGGGTCTGCGCCACCAGGACTCGCAGGCACGGGTGTTCAACTTCCTGTCCGACGGTGAGCTCGACGAAGGCTCGACCTGGGAAGCGGCGATGAGCGCGCACCACCACCAGCTCGGCAATCTGATCGCGATGGTCGACATCAACGCCCTGCAGGCCGACGGCGCGACCGCCGGGGTGCTGAGCACCGAACCCGTGCACGACAAGTGGACCGCCTGCGGCTGGCGCACCTACCGCGTCGACGGCAACGACACCGGCGCCCTGCTCGGCGCCTTCGACGAGGCCGCGGCCGGTGCCGCCGTGCGCGGCGCGCCGGCGGTCGTCCTGTGCGACACGCGAGTCGGCAAGGGCGTGCCGTTGCTGGAGACCAGGGAAAAGGCCCACTTCATGCGCATCGACGAGCACGAATGGCAGATCTGCCGCGACCAGTTGACCGCCGGATACGACCTCGAGGATGCTCGATGACCACCACCGCCCCCAAGCTCAAGACGTCGGCGATGATCGCCTCCTTCGTCGACCCCGGCCAGAAGACGACCGCCGCGCCGTTCGGCCACGCACTGGTCGCGGCGGCCCGGGAGAACGACAAGATCGTCGGACTGTCCGCGGATCTGGCCAAGTACACCGACATGCACATCTTCGCCGAAGCGTTCCCGGACCGCTTCTTCCAGATGGGCATGGCCGAGCAGCTGCTGCTCGGCGCGGCCGCCGGAATGGCCGAAACCGGACTGGTGCCGTTCGCCTCGACCTACTCGGTGTTCGCCGCCCGTCGGGCCTACGACTTCCTGTGCCTGGACATCGCCGAACCGAACCTCAACGTCAACATCATCGGCGGCCTGCCCGGCCTGACCACCGGCTACGGCCCGAGCCACCAGGCCACCGAGGACATCGCGATCTTCCGGGGCATGCCCAACCTGACGATCGTCGACCCGTGCGACTCGGTCGACATCGAGCAGGCGGTCCCACAGCTGGCCGCCTGCGAGGGGCCGACCTATCTGCGGTTGCTGCGCGGCAAGGTCGCCACCGTCCTCGACGAGTACGACTACACCTTCGAGCTCGGCAAGGCCAAGGTGCTGCGCGACGGCAACGACGTCGTCTTCGTCGCCAGCGGCCTGATGACCATGCGGGCACTGCAGGCGGCGCAGGAGCTGTCCCGGCACAACGTCGATGTCGCCGTGATCCACACCCCGACGATCAAACCGTTCGACGCCGCCACCGTGCTCGCCGAGATCGACACGGACCGCCTCGTGGTCACCCTCGAGAATCACACGGTCGTCGGAGGGCTGTTCGAAACGGTGGCCGCTGCCGCCGTCGGGGCGGGCCTGGGCCGGAAGATCACCCCGATCGCGCTGCCCGACCGCTTCCTCGACGCCGGTGCCCTGCCGACGCTGCACGATCGTTACGGCCTGAGCACCGACCGCATCGTCGCCCGCGTCCTGGACGAGCTGAGCTGACGCAGTGTGGACGGGCCCGCGCCGCCACCGGCGCGGGCCCGTATCATTGTCGACAGACTGCTGTCGACAGTCGCCCGCTGACACCGCCTGGAGGCATCAATGGCCGCACAACCTGCCGCGCTGCTCGGACTGGAGAAGACCAGTTTGCGCCAGCAGGCCGTCGCGGCTCTGCGCAGCGCGATCACCAGCGGCGCCCTCGCCCCCAGCAGCCCGCTCGTCGAGACCGAGCTGTCCGAGATGCTCCAGATCAGCCGCGGCACCTTGCGCGAGGCCATGCGCCAGCTCCAGCAGGAAGGCCTGATCTCCGCCGGCGCCCGGGGCCGGCTCTACGTCCGCCACCTCGACGCCAAGGAGATCCGCGACATCTTCGCCGTCCGCGCGGCCCTCGAAGCCCTCGCGGTCCGGGAGCTCGCCGAGCTTCCCGACCGCTCGACCGTGGTCCCGGCCCTGCGCGAGGCGCTCGACATCATGGCGCGTGCCGAGCACGATCTCGATGCGCGCATCGAGGCGGATCTGAACTTCCACCGCATCCTCTGCCGTCTGACCGGCAACGAGACGCTGATGCACTCGTGGCAGTCCCTCGAAGGGTCGATCCGCATGTCCATCATGTTCGCCGGGCTGGAAAAGGCTGTCGGCAACATGGACGTCGGGCGGCACAGCGCCATCGTCGACGCCATCGAAACCGGCGACTCCGACGAAGCGGCCGCCACCGTGCGTTCCCACATGAAATGGGCCGCAACGAATCTCGTGTCGTAAAGCGCCGGACACGCGTTCGGACGGAGGCGATCGTGTCGCCTCCGCCCGAACGTGACGGTCCTCGACGGATGCTCGAGGTCGCGGGTCCTACGCCTTGGGGACGCGGACGATGAGGGCGTCGCCCTGGCCGCCGCCGCCGCACAGCGCCGCGGCGCCGACGCCGCCGCCGCGGCGGGCCAGTTCGAGCGCCAGGTGCAGCACGATCCGGGCCCCGGACATCCCCAGCGGGTGGCCCAGCGCGATCGCGCCGCCGTTGACGTTGATCCGGGCCGGGTCGATCC